>JBJKPL010000016.1:0-10916 GCA_046706345.1 Candidatus Sulfidibacterium sp. | reverse complement strand
AACCGGGCCAGTGGCAGGAAGCCTATTTAAAGCTCAGGGATATTGTCCTGGATTCTGGACTCGACGAAGATTATAAATGGATGCACCCCTGCTATACGCTGAACGGCAAAAACGTGATCATCATTCATGGATTTAAAGAATATTGCGCGTTGCTCTTTTTCAAGGGGGCGTTGTTAAAAGACCCCAAGCGTATTTTGATCCAACAAACGGAAAATGTACAGGCCGGCCGCCAGATCCGGTTTACCGATGTCCGGCAGATCGAGAAACTGGAACCGGTGCTGAAATCCTATGTCCGGCAAGCCATCGAGGTGGAAAGGGCAGGGCTGAATATTGAAAAAAAGAAAACGTCGGATTACCCGGTTCCGGATGAGTTTCAGCAAAAGCTGGATGAATTACCCGCTCTGAAAAAGGCATTTGAGGCGCTCACCCCGGGACGTCAACGCGCGTATCTTTTTTATTTTGCACAACCCAAACAATCCAAAACCCGGGAAGCCCGGATTGAAAAATACATGCAGCAGATCTTTAATGGCAAGGGGTTGAATGATTAGGATCATTCCATTAACGGGAAATTTATGAAGATACCAGACTTTAAACTGGAGCGCTATTTCGCCAAACATGAGTTTTCGGCCCAATACCTGTTATCCAGCTCCGACTGTGACGGCTATCCGCAGCAATATGTCCTGGATCAGGCCACGGATGCGGAACGTTGGCAGTGGGAAAACCTGAAACTCGGATATACTGAAAGCGAAGGTAGTTCGATGTTGCGTGATGCCATTCTGCAGTTTTATCATCAGGATTCCATTGAAAATGTGGTGGTGGCCTCCCCGGGCGAGTTGAACTTTATCACGATGAATGTGCTGCTGAACGCCGGAGATCATGTGGTCTCGGTGGCCCCGGCTTATCAATCGCTTTATGAGGTGGTCAGGTCACTGGGCTGTGAGATTTCCTGGTGGAAACCCGATCCCGGGAACTGGGCATTCGATCCGGGCGCCCTGGAAAAACTGATCCAGGATAACACTCGGCTGCTGATCCTGAACTTTCCGCACAATCCCACCGGTAGTAATCTTTCCGTGAGTCAGTTGGAAGAAATTGTTCAAATCGCAAGGAAGCATGATATCACGATCTTTTCTGATGAGATGTACCGAAAACTGATGGTTTCCGATATGGAAGAACTGCCTGCGGTTTGCGATATTTATGAAAAGGGGATCAGCCTGTGGGGTATGGCCAAATCTTTTGGGCTGGCAGGATTGCGCATGGGCTGGTTGGTTTCGCAAGACCGCAACTTCCTGAAAAAAGTGATTGCATTTAAGGATTACCTGAGCATTTGCAGCAGTGCGCCCAGCGAGATCTTATCGATGATTGCACTGAACCATGCCGATGCATTTCTGCTTCCGAACATCCGCAAGATCAAAAGAAATGTGGCTTTGTTTCAGGAATTTGTCCTTCAATTTCCTGTTTTTTCCGCTTTTATTCCGCCCAAGGCGGGATCCACGGCTTTCGTTAGGTTAAATATTCCCGGAACTGCGCTGGAATTCAGTAACCTGCTGGTGAAAAGCACCGGCATCATGACGGTTCCCTCAGAAATGTTCGAACATCAGGGAAAGTATATCCGGATCGGTTTTGGCCGGGAAAACTTTCCGGAAGTACTCAAAGTATTGGGATCTTATCTGAAAGGAGGGGGGTGACCGCTTCCGGTTTCTTCTGTGATCGGAGCTACATTTGCCACGAAAACCTTAACTTTGTTCGTGGCCTTCGGAAAAGAATCGTTAAACTTTAAATTTAGCCGTATGAATCCTTTGACTATTAGAGAGTTTGCTGCTTCCTTTCAGAAAAGCAGAATTTTATTGAGTGGTTTTGAACTCGATCTGTTTTCCCATATTGACACGGAAGGTGCTTCCAGCCAGGAGGTCGCTTCCACGCTGAACCTCAACGAACGTGCCTGTGACCGGCTGATGAATGCGTTGGTTTCCCTGGGTTTTCTTACCAAACAAAGGAATTTGTTTTTTAACACGGAGGATAGTTTCCGATATCTTTCCAGGAAAGGTTCCAACTATATCGGCGGGCTCATGCATACCAACCATTTATGGAATACCTGGAGCCATCTGACGGAAGTCGTGAGGACCGGAAAGACCGCCCGTCCCGAAAAGGTGAACGAAAGTGATGAAGGCTGGACTTTTGCCTTTATCCATGCCATGCACGACCGGGCCCGGAAACTGGCCCCCCAGCAAATCGCCGACATCGACCTGGATGGGGTAAAAACGCTCCTGGATGTGGGCGGAGGATCCGGCGCTTATTCCATGCAGTTTATCGCGCGGAAACCTGAAATTGAGGCCACCGTTTTTGACCTTGAGAACGTGGTGCCCATTACCAACCATTTTGTCGAAAAGGAAGGCTTTGGCGGTAGAGTCCGCACGTATACCGGTGATTACACCACCGATCCGTTGCCTGCAGGTTTTGATATGGTTTTCCTGTCCGCCATCATTCATAGCAATTCACTGGAAACCAACCGGGACCTGATCAAAAAATGTTATCAGGCACTCAACCCCGGTGGAAAGATCGTTTTGCATGACTGGATCATGAACAACGACCGTACCGAGCCGGTTACCGGGGCTGTTTTTGCCATTAACATGCTCGTCGGCACCGATGCCGGAGATTGCTTTACGGAGGAAGAGGTCGGGGAAATGTTCCGTTCCGCAGGGTTTAAAAATATTTCCAGAGTGGAACTGGAAGCCGGTCTCAGCCGCATGACGGCTGAAAAAATTTAGGAATTTTCGTAAGTTCCTCCTCTTCTTATGTCTGATAACCGCTCCGTTATCAAAAGACAGAATGAATTCCCAATTAAAAATTATTTTATCAGAAAGGGCTGTCGGAAGGCGCACTGAAAATGATCTTCTGACGGCAGGAAAAACCGTGGGAAAAATCCGAAGCAAAACTCTTTTTTGTAATTTTATGCATCATAAAATTAATGGACTGACAATATGAGGAAAAGATCCTTTACCTTCTGTAAGACGTGACAGATTCATTTTTATTTTAGAAAAAGTAATGTGTGCGCACACGAAATTCAAAATATTTTTTATTTTTGCCAAAAACACGCCAAACTAATATGTAGCATAATGACTCCCATTAAAGACGAACAATTAAGAATCAGTGATATTGCCAAGTTGGCCAATGTCTCCGCGGGGACCGTGGACCGTGTTCTGCACAACCGGCCAGGGGTTAAGCAGGAAACCAAGGAGCAGATTTTAAAGATTCTGGAAGAAATTAACTACAGTCCTAATTTGGTGGCCAAAACGCTGGCTTCCAAAAAAGCGACGCGGTTTGCAATTCTGATTCCCGACTCCAAGGATGTCAATTCCTACTGGAAGCAACCTTTGATCGGGGTAAACCAGGCCAAGGAGGAGATCTCCAACTTCAGGGTGGTGGTGGATTTGTATACTTTTGACGATTCCTCTGAAACGTCATTTCAGGAACTTTCATCCCGGATCCTGGATGAAGAACCGGACGGGGTGGTTTTCTGTCCGCTTTTTCACAACTCATCCCAGGTCCTTATCCAGAAGCTTAAAAAACTTGAAATTCCTTATGTTTTTATCGATACAAATCTGAAAAATTCTTCCAATATTGCTTATTTCGGACAGGATGCCAAAAACAGCGGTTTTCTTGCCGCCCGGCTGATGCATTACGGATTGAATCAGGGAAACCTGCTGATCCTGAAACTGGCGAACAACCTGCAGATCTCAAGGCATGTTGAAAATAGGGAAAGAGGCTTCAGAGACTTTTTTGAAAAGAACCGGATTTCTGACCGGTATCACATATACGATCTGGAAATCGACCTGAATGAAAAAGAGGAACCCGGACGCTCACTCATGGATTTTTACAGTCATCATGGGGTGGACGGGATCTTTGTTCCCAATTCCCGGGCTTTTAAACTGGCCAAATGCCTGAAAGACCATGCAGTGGAACCTCCGTTGGTCATCGGGTATGACTTAATTCCCGGTAATATCAAATATCTTGAATCCGGGGCCATCAGTTTTTTGATCGGCCAACGACCCGAAGAACAGGCTTATAAAGCCATTAAATCACTTTTCGATTTCATGGTTCTTAAGAAAGAAATAAAAAAAATGAATTACAGTCCCATTGATATCATCACCCGGGAGAACATTGGATATTATAAAGAATTTTGAGATGAATAATTTGAATTTCGAGGATTTAAAGGGCCGGCTGTGCGTTATTACCGGCGGAGCCGGTGTCATTGGAACGGCACTGGCAACGGGGCTGGCGTCGGCAGGCCTGAAAGTGGCTATACTGGACATCCATGAAGAAAATGCCGGTAAGGTAGCTGCCGCAGTGGCTCAGGCTACCGGTGGCGTGGTTCAGGGATTCCAGGCCGATGTACTGGATGAGGCCTCCATGCAACGTGTAAAAGAGAAGATCAACCACGAGATGGGAGACATCACTTTTCTGATCAACGGGGCAGGAGGGAACCATCCCAAAGCCACCACCCAGTGTGAAATGATCGAAAAAGATAAGACCAATGATCTGGAAGGATCGTTTTATGGATTGAACCTGGAAGGGTTCGATTTCGTTTTTGATCTGAATTTCAAAGGAACGGTGATCGCCACGCGGGTGCTGACCACCGATATGCTGAAACTCGGTAAAGGTGCGGTGGTTAACATCTCTTCGATGAATGCCTTCAAGCCGTTGACCAAGATCCCGGCATACTCGGCTGCCAAAGCTTCTGTCAACAATTTTACGCAATGGCTGGCTGTGCATCTGGCGCAGACCGGCATCCGCGTCAATGCCATTGCCCCAGGCTTTTTCTCTACCAATCAAAACAAGTTTTTGTTGTATGATGAAAAGACGGGCGAGCTGACCAAACGTGGAAGAAAGATCATCGATAGCACGCCCATGGGAAGATACGGAGATGTGGACGAGTTGGCAGGCACGGTGCTTTATCTGTTGTCGGATATTTCAAAATTTGTTACCGGAATTACAATCCCGGTGGATGGCGGATACAGCGCCTACGGAGGAGTTTAATCAATAAATTAAAGCGAAATGGAGCACACATGGAGATGGTATGGTCCGCGTGACCGGATCACTTTAAAAGACATCAGGCAGACTGGTGCTACGGGTATTGTTACGGCATTGCATGAGATCCCCAACGGGGAAGCATGGTCTGTGGAAGCCATCATGGAGCGAAAGAAACTCATCGAGGACGCCGGATTAAGGTGGTCGGTCGTGGAAAGTGTTCCGGTTCATGAAGATATTAAAAAACATACAGGTGATTACCTGACTTATATAGAAAATTACAAGAAAACGATCGTAAACCTGGCTCAGTGCGGTATTGATACGGTATGTTATAATTTCATGCCCATTCTCGACTGGACCAGGACAGAACTGGCTTTTCAGTTCCAGGATGGATCAGAAGCCCTGAGATACCTCCATAAATATTTTGTGGCTTTTGATGTCTTTATTCTGGAACGACCCGGTGCAAAAAATGATTATCCTGAAGCCGTTGTCCGGGAAGCTGAAAAACTATTTCACGCGTTCAGCGCCCGGGAAGTTGAAAATCTGTCGGATACGATAATCAAAGGGCTGCCCGGCGCAGAAGAAAGTTACACATTGCAGGACCTGCGAAAAGCAATTGAGTCATACGGTGCCATCGATAACGAGCAATTGAGGAAACATCTGTTTTACTTCCTGGATGCCGTGATCCCGGTAGCAGAAAAGGCAGGCGTCAGGATGGCAATTCATGCCGATGACCCGCCCTGGAGCTTGTTGGGACTGCCGCGGATTGTCAGTACCCATGAAGATGTTCACAGGTTGCTTTCTCATTATGATTCTGTCAGCAACGGACTTACATTGTGTACCGGAAGCTTTGGTGCCGGATATTTTAACGATGTTCCCGGGATGGCAAAGGATTTTGCCCACAGGATTAATTTTTTGCATCTCAGGAATGTTTCCCGTGACGAGGATTTGAATTTTTATGAAGACTACCTTTTGCAGGGGGATATCGATGTTTTTGATGTTGTGAAAACGATGGTGGAAGAAGAGGTGAGAAGGGAAAAAGAAGGCCGCAAAGACGCGAGAATTCCTGTACGTCCCGACCATGGAAACCAGATGTTCGGTGATTTGGGGCAAAAGAACAATCCGGGCTATTCACTCTACGGAAGAATGAAAGGGCTGGCCGAAATCCGCGGCCTGGAAACTGCCGTCAGAAGAATCGAATTTCAACAGCAATAATTCAGAATATCATGATCGAAAGGCCACAAACCAGCAAATACCGTTATACGATTTTAGCCATGTTGCTGTATGCAACTTCGGTAAATTATTTCGACCGGAGTATTATTGGCGTGATGGCCCCGACGCTGCAGAAGCTGTTTCACTGGACGAACAGTGATTACGCCGATATTGTCATTTCGTTCCAGGCCGCTTATGCCATTGGTATGCTGGTGATGGGAAACATCATCGACCGGTTGGGAAGCCGGAAAGGGTATTCTCTGTCTATCGGGATCTGGGCAATTTTCGGCATGTTGCATGCCGCGGTAAGGCCTTTTTTCAGCGTCCTTGGTTTTTCGGCAGCACGGTTTGGACTCGGATTTGGGGAGTCGGGGAGCTTTCCCGCTTCGATTAAAGTGGTAGCGGAGTGGTTCCCGAAAAAAGACCGGGCCTGGGCAACCGGAATTTTCAATGCCTCCACCAGTATCGGAGCCATTGCCGCACCTTTTGTCGTGGGAGCGATTGTCTCTGTGAATGGTAAAAACTGGCAGATCCCTTTCTTATTGACAGGGGTGCTGAGTTCGATTTGGGTTTTGATCTGGTGGCGTATTTATAAAAAGCCTGAAATACATCCCAAGGTTTCCCGGGAAGAACTGGATTACATTTTAAGTGACCGTGTCGCAGACGCGGGAGAAAAAAGCACGGTTAAATTACCCTGGAAAACACTCCTTCCCAGGCGGAAAACCTGGGTTTTTGCCGTAGCCAAGATCACGGATGCCGTTTGGTGGTTTTACCTTTTCTGGGGCGCCAAATTTCTGGCCCATCGTTTCGGCGTCAACATCAAGGATATTGCGCTGCCTTTCTTTGTCTTATACATCCTGGCAGACGCTGGCAGTATTTTTGGAGGTTACCTGTCCAAGGCCTTCATCGGGATGGGCTGGAATATTAATAAATCCAGAAAGATTGCCATGTTGATCTGTGCCCTGATCATCCTACCGGTGGTTTTGGTGGCCTACACGCACAATGAATGGGTGGCTGTATTTTTGATCGGTTTGGCGGCTGCAGGCCATCAGGCCTGGTCGGCCAATGTGTTTACCCTGGCTTCGGATGTCTTTCCCAAAAAAGCAACGGCATCGGTCGTCGGGATCGGCGGAATGGTCGGCTCGGTGGCCAGCATTATTGCCAATTTTATCCTGGGCACGGTTCTGGATCAATCGGGGAATCATGGCTATTTCTGGGCTTTTCTGGTGGCAGGTTCTGTTTATCTGATCATCCTGGGAATTATTCATGCCATGGACCCGAAAATGGTTCCGCTGGACGAAAATTTGAAACCTGTTTATGCGGCAAAATCAGCATAAACCATTTGCATGAAAGAAAGATCTAAACAAAAATATTTCAAGAAGCATGAAGCCATTTATGGATGAAGATTTTCTGTTGAGAAGTAAAACCGCACAACGGCTTTATCATGATTATGCAGAGAATATGCCCATTATTGATTATCACTGCCATCTGTTGCCAAAGGAAATCGCCGGAGATAAGCGGTTTGAAAACCTCACACAACTGTGGCTTTACGGAGATCATTATAAATGGCGTGCCATGCGATCCAATGGGGTGGACGAAAGATTTTGCTCAGGAGAAGCCGGTGACTTTGAAAAATTCATGAAATGGGCCGAAACGGTGCCCATGACCCTAAGAAACCCTTTGTATCACTGGACCCATCTTGAACTTAAAAGGTATTTCGGTATCGAAGAGTTGCTCAATAAGGATACGGCAAAAAGCATTTATGAAAGAACCCGGGAACAGATTACAGATCCGGGATTTTCAGCCCGGTCTCTGTTGTTGAAAATGAATGTTGAGATCGTCTGCACCACCGATGATCCGGTCGATACGCTTGAATACCACGACCAATTATCCCAATCGGATTTTGCCTGTAAGATGCTTCCCGCCTGGCGTCCGGATCGGGCGATGAACGTTTCCGATACGATTTCCTTTAATGCGTATGTGGATCGTTTGTCCGAAGTGTCGGGAAAGGAAATTCGTGATTTCGAAACCTATCTCGAGGCATTGCAAAGCAGGCATGATTTCTTTGAAAACAAGGGAAGCCGGCTGTCGGATCACGGCCTGGAGAATTTCTATGCAACCTCTTATACGCAGCAGGAAATAGAAACCCTCTTTTTCGGTTTGAGGAACGGTAAACGCCTTTCTGATGAAGAGGAAAACAAATTCAAATCCGCGATGCTGTATGAACTGGCGATGATGGATGCTGGATCTAACTGGGTCCAGCAGTTCCACATCGGAGCGCTCAGAAATGTCAACACCAAAAGATTTGATGAGGACGGGCCGGATATCGGGTATGACTCCATCGGGGACCTTTCCCTGGCAAAACCCATGGCCGCTTTTCTGGATCGTCTTTCCCGAAACCATGCGCTGACCAAAACCATACTCTATAACCTGAACCCCAGGGATAATGCCGTTTTTGCTACGATGATCGGAAATTTTCAGGACGGAACGGTTCCGGGGAAAATGCAATGGGGGGCAGCCTGGTGGTTCCTGGATCAAAAGGACGGTATTACAGAGCATCTGAAAATACTTTCCAATCTGGGTTTGCTCAGCCGGTTTGTCGGCATGCTGACCGATTCGAGAAGCCTGCTTTCTTTTCCACGGCATGAATATTTCCGAAGGATCCTGTGCGATCTGATCGGGCAGGATGTGGAAGAAGGTCTCATTCCCAACGACCCGGAAATGCTTGGGAAGATGGTTCAGGATATTTGTTATCATAATGCCAGGGAATATTTTAATTTTTAAGTAAGTTACGTTGAAATAAAAAATAAAGTGGCAAAGGTTATTACTTTCGGAGAAATTATGTTACGGCTGACAACGCCCGGGAATTTGCGTTTTTCACAAGCGACTTCGTTTCATGCCAATTTTGGGGGTGGTGAGGCGAATGTGGCGGTTTCACTGGCCAATTTCGGCAGAGAGGTGCAATTTGTGACCCGCCTGCCGCATAACGATCTGGCTGATGCGGCCATCCGGGAGCTGAAAGGCTTGGGGGTGGATACCTGCGAGATCCTGCGCGGAGGTGAAAAAATGGGGATCTATTTTGTGGAAACGGGTGCGGTCAGCAGACCCAGCAAAATCATTTACGACCGGGCGTACTCGGCCATGGCTGAAGTTTCTCCCGATATGTTCGACTGGGACAAGATCTTTGAGGGTGCGGAGTGGTTTCACTGGACCGGTATTACACCCGCCATCTCTGCCGGTGCCGCCGAAGTTTGCCTTCAAGCCATCAGAGTGGCCAACAAAAAAGGAATTATCGTTTCCACGGATTTGAACTATCGCAAAAATCTTTGGAAATATGGGAAAGCAGCCCAGGAAGTCATGCCTGAGATGGTCCGAGGCTGTGATGTGATACTGGGGAACGAAGAAGATGCCGCCCTGGCGCTTGGAATAAAACCTGAGAAGCAGAACTTTCGCTCAGGAGCTGTCACCGGTCAGGATTATCTGTCAGTATCCCAGGAGATCATGAAAAGATTTCCCAAATGCAAATATGTGATCACCACCCTTCGGGGTTCCGTAAGCGCCCATCATAATTCATGGTCAGGCGTATTGTTTGACGGCAAGGAACTGTTTCAGGCACCGACCTATCAGATTACCAATATTGTGGACCGTATAGGCGGGGGAGATTCTTTTATGGGCGGGCTGATTTACGGGTTGCTGACCTACCCGGAGGATCTGCAGAAGGCGCTGGAATTTGCCGTGGCGGCCTCAGCGCTAAAACATACCATTCCCGGTGATTACAATCGGGTCAGTGTGGATGAAGTGGAAAAGCTGATGCAGGGAGACGGTTCCGGGAGGGTGGAACGTTAAAACATAGAAAAATAAACTGTTATGGCAAGATTTAAACGCCTTGTTGTTTACCGGACTTTTTTGGAGACGGGGTTGGTTCCGTTGTTTTATCATCCGGAGGCCAAAATTGTTAAAAAAGTGGTGAAAGCCTGCTATGAGGGCGGTGCCCGCGTTTTTGAATTTACCAACCGGGGAGATTATGCCCACGAGGTGTTTGCTGAAGTCAACCGATGGGTGGTTTCCGAATGCCCGGAAATGATCCTGGGAGTGGGGTCGGTGGTGGAGCCGGGAACGGCTTCGCTTTATATGCAACTGGGAGCCAATTTTATCGTGTCTCCTTCCCTGAATACGGACATGGCCAAAGCCTGTAATCGCAGAAAGACTGCCTGGATCCCCGGTTGTGCGACGCTGACGGAGATCCATCAGGCCGAGGAGTTGGGATGCGAGATCGTAAAGATCTTCCCGGGAAATGAAGTGGGCGGACCATCATTTGTGAAATCGGTGCTGGCGCCCAGTCCCTGGACGAGCCTCATGCCTTCGGGCGGTGTGTCGCCGACAGAGGAAAATCTCAACGCCTGGTTTTCGGCCGGAACAGCCTGTGTGGGTATGGGCTCCAGACTCATTCCTGAGGCCCTGGTGGTAAACGGAGACTTTGAGGCCATCCGGAATCAGGTTCACCAGGCCGTGAATCTGATCCGAAAGATCAGGGAAAACAGCCAGTAGGAAATTCGTTTCCAAAATACAAAATCAGAACATTGCGTTGGAAGCAATGAGATCAGACTGGTAAAGTCGGGGTACTGACCATGTTGGGATTTTTCATGGATTTTCTGCAGTTCTGAATGGCTGCAACGGGG
>JBJKPL010000015.1:0-2543 GCA_046706345.1 Candidatus Sulfidibacterium sp. | reverse complement strand
CCCAGATCATCAGAACCGGAATCTGACATTCTATCCATTGAACTATGGGACCGTGTTGGAATTATGATTTAAGATGTTAGATGTGTGATGTGGCGCTAAAACGAAACTAGTTATTTGCTTTTCTCATTGAATTACGCGTCGCGATGTAAATTGATGCCAGTTGGTGAGCTTCCTTCGCCAACTTTAAGGCATCCCGGGTATTAAATAAAGCCAGCTCGCAACCAAAATCAATCCAGAATTCAGATTCGTCAGCCTCTTCGATAACAATACTTAGTTTAGCGATAAAGGAGGCTTTTGATTGTGCCAGTCTTGTTGATCTGTAATTTGCGGCAACAGACGTACTACATCTGATAAGTTGTCCCCGAATATGGTTTCCTAGTTTATTATCTGGTAAGGTCTCCGAAAGTCGAATACACGAAATTGCAAAATTCTTATTTCGTTCCCTTAATTCTTCAGCATTCATAAAGTTGGAAATTAGTACTTCTCAAATTTACGAAAAACAAACTTATCAGAAAAGAAACCACTGAAATGTCATATTCTGACATCCAGACATAATACATCTTACATCCTACATCCACAGTGGAGCTGGAGGGATTCGAACCCTCGTCCAAACACAGAACCAATAAGCTTTCTACATGCTTATTCCGTCGTTGGTTGTCGGGCAAAACGCGGGAACGGACACCCAAAATTTTGCCTTAGCCTGTAAAATCTCACACCGTTTACCAGGCCAAACAGTGCCAGTCTGAAATTGCTTGCGATTCGTGATCAGGCCGGAATCAGACTTGTCCACCTGCGAACCGTCTCGTCCCCGGTAACCTAGACCAGGGATGAAGCTTATCTACTAAACTTCGATTAAGCAGCGAGAGCGTATTGATTTTCGCCAATTAAAATTTGGTGTAACCTTGTTTTACGGGAATTGTTACCTTGCCCGGCATGCTTACTTATCCATTCAAATGCTGTCAAAACCAGTCAGCCCCTGATTTCAAAGAACGCTTCAGTTTTGCAGGTGCAAAGATAAAGCTTATTTGCACCCTTCAAAGTATTTCAACAAATATTGTACCGAGGAAATGAAAACAAATTGAAATGAGGCTACTTCAGCATCAGCGGATGGACGTAGTTTTCGATATCCTTTTCGGTGATCTCCTGATCGCAAAGGATCAACAGGCGCTCTACGACGTTGTGTAGTTCGCGCACATTGCCGGACCACGGATATTCTGCCATCCGGTGCAGTGCTCCGTCGGTGATATTCAGGGAAGCGCGTCCCTGCTCCTGCACCAGTTCACGGATAAAATGCTGCACCAGCAGCGGGATGTCTTCTTTGCGTTCGCGCAGCGGTGGTACTTCCATTACGATCACACTGATGCGATGATACAGGTCCTCCCGAAACCGACCGTTCTTGATCTCTTCCGCCAGGTCTTTGTTGGAGGCGGCGACCACGCGTACATCCACCAGAATCTCTTTTTCGCCGCCGACCCGGGTGATCTTGTTTTCCTGCAGGGCCCTTAATACCTTGGCCTGTGCCGAAAGGCTCATGTCCCCGAACTCATCCAGAAACAGCGTGCCGCCGTTGGCCAGCTCGAAATCCCCTTTCCGCTGTTTGAAAGCCGAGGTAAATGAGCCTTTCTCGTGACCGAAAAGCTGACTTTCGATCAGTTCCGACGGGATGGCCGCACAATTCACCTCGATAAACGGCATTTTGACACGCTGGCTCTGTTCGTGGATCTGACGGGCCACCAGTTCCTTTCCGGTACCGTTTTCTCCCGAGATCAGCACCCGGGCAGAAGTAGGCGCCACCCGCGCGATCATCTCCTTCAACTGCACCATTTTGGGAGAATCACCCACGATCACATACTTGCGTTCCACCTCTTTTTTCAGTTTCTTGGTCTGGTTCACCAGGTCCTTTTTGTCGATGGCGTTGCGGATGGTGATCAGCAACCGGTTCAGGTCGGGGGGCTTGACCACAAAATCATAGGCTCCTTTTTTGATGGCTTCCACCGCCGTTTCGATGGTTCCATGCCCCGAGATCATCACCACAGGACAATCGCTCATCGTCTGCAGTTTCTCCAATACTTCCATGCCATCCATTTCGGGCATTTTAATATCCAGTAAAATGACATCATAGCCATTGGCATGGATCATTTCCAGGGCCGTCATGCCGTCCGGAGCCAGGTCCACTTCATATTTTTCAAATTCGAGGATGTCCTTGAGGGTCCTGCGAATGCTGCTTTCGTCGTCAACTACCAGGATGCGTGCCATAGGCATTTTTCTTCAAAAATAGGGATTTTTACTTTCTCCGATTGCTGGGCCCTTGCCAAAACAGCGCTCAAAAAGGTTACATTCGCACAAAAAAGAGCGTATGTCAAAGTTTACCATGAAAGATCGGGTCGTGATCATCACCGGAGCTTCCTCTGGTATCGGCAAAGAGCTGGCGATTCAGTATGCCAAAGAAGGCGCCTGGCTGGTGCTGGCGGCTCGCGACAAGGCCAAACTCGAAGCTGTGGCTGACCTTTCCCAAAAGCACGGTGGCCGCGCATTGGCGGTTC
>JBJKPL010000014.1:0-6672 GCA_046706345.1 Candidatus Sulfidibacterium sp. | reverse complement strand
ATCTCGGTTCGGTGGTGCCTTATACCGATAACTACTTTGCTGCCCTGAATTCCGCTGTTTTCAGCGACGGATCTTTCTGTTATATCCCGAAAGGGGTGCGCTGTCCCATCGAGCTTTCCACCTATTTCAGGATCAACGCTGCCAATACCGGTCAGTTTGAGCGCACGCTAATCATCGCCGACGATGAAGGCTATGTCAGTTATCTGGAGGGTTGTACCGCGCCAATGCGGGATGAAAATCAGCTGCATGCGGCTATTGTGGAACTCATTGCCCACGATAACGCCGAAATCAAGTATTCCACGGTTCAGAACTGGTATCCCGGTGATAAAGAAGGCAAGGGCGGCATTTACAATTTCGTTACCAAACGCGGATTGTGCAAGGGCCATCATTCCAAGATCAGCTGGACGCAAGTGGAAACGGGTTCGGCCATTACCTGGAAATATCCCAGTTGTATTCTGCGGGGCGATTACTCTGTCGGAGAGTTTTACTCCGTGGCCGTGACCAACCATTTTCAGCAGGCTGACACCGGAACCAAGATGCTTCACCTCGGAAAAAACACCACCAGTACCATCATCTCCAAAGGGATCTCCGCTGGGAAAAGTAACAACAGTTACCGCGGACTGGTGCGTGTGGCCAAGAATGCAAAAAATGCACGGAACTTCTCGCAGTGCGATTCGCTGTTGCTGGGTGACCAATGCGGGGCCCATACCTTTCCCTATATCAAAACGGGAAATCCGACGGCCATTGTGGAACACGAAGCCACCACGTCCAAGATCTCCGATGACCAGTTATTTTACTGCCAGCAGCGCGGGATCGACCTCGAAAAATCCATCGGCCTGATCGTAAACGGCTATGCCAAACAGGTGCTGAACAAATTGCCGATGGAATTTGCCGTGGAAGCACAAAAACTCCTGGCCATCACACTGGAAGGGAGTGTCGGATAATATTGAATCGTGTTGGATGAAGGTCGGAAGACCGGATCCCGGAGAAAGAGAATGTTAGTTAAATGAAAAAATTTTCCCGTAAGGGAAATCACAGAATAAGATAAGATGTTGTTAAATATCAAAGACTTACATGTAGCCATCGATGGCAAAGAGATCATTAAAGGATTGAACCTGAGTATCAACAAAGGCGAGATACATGCCATCATGGGACCGAACGGAACCGGTAAGAGTACGCTGGCAGCGGCCATCACCGGAAGGGAAGGTTATGAGATCACCAAAGGAGACATCCTTTTCAACGGGGAGTCGATCCTCGACTGGACCCCCGACCGGAGGGCCAACGAGGGTGTTTTCCTGAGTTTCCAGTATCCCATCGAAATTCCTGGTGTGAGCATGACCAATTTTATGCGTACTGCCATGAACGCCATGCGGCAATATAAAAACCTGCCACCGATGCAGGCCGGTGAATTCCTGAAAAAAATGGAAGAGAAGAAAAAACTGGTGGACATCAATGCCAAACTGACCAACCGCTCGGTGAATGAGGGATTTTCGGGTGGTGAAAAGAAGAAAAACGAGATCTTCCAGATGGCCATGCTGGAGCCGCAGCTTGCCATCCTCGATGAAACTGACTCGGGACTGGATATCGATGCGTTGAAGGTGGTAGCCAATGGAGTGAATCAGCTGAAATCAGCCGATAACGGCTTCCTGGTCATCACCCACTATCAGCGGCTGTTGGAGTATATTATTCCGGATTTCGTTCATGTGATGTTCGAAGGCCGCATTGTAAAATCGGGTGGAAAAGGACTGGCACTGGAACTGGAAGAAAAAGGTTATGAATGGCTTAAAGAACCTTATCAAGGATAAGTGCCGGAGGAGTTAAGTTATGGAAAACACAAAAAAAACATATTATCCTTTGGAGGATGTGCTCATCAAACATTTTGCGGCCCATGCTGCGGAATGGGAAAAGAACGATCCGCCGGAGGTGACATCATTGAGGGAGGGAGCCATGGATTATTTTCGTGAAAAGGGCTTCCCGAATCTGAAAATGGAAAAATGGCGTGGTACGGATTTGGACGCCGTGTATCAGGAAGCACTGACCGTGTTCGACGAAGAAACCCCTTTCGATAAACAGGTGGATGAGATCTTCGAATGTGAGGTTCATGGTTTCCAGACCCGCATGATCTCCGTTCTCAATGGCGGTTTTTACAGTAAGGAAGAATCCAAGCTGAGGGTAAGTCCGGAAGGGGTCATTATCGGAAGCCTGGCCCGTGCCCGGAAAGCCTATCCCGAAATTTTCGAAAAATATTACGGCAAGCTGCCCAACCATGTGGAAGACGGTTTTAAGGCCGTCAATACGGCCATGGCCCGCGACGGGGCATTTGTTTACATCCCCGACAACGTGCAGCTTACCGGCGATACGCTTCAGTTGATCGATATTCTGAACAAACCCAATCTGGTGGTGAATACCCGGAATCTGATCGTTATGGGAAAGAACACCAAACTTTCTTTCCTGCATTGCGACGATTCCATAAACCATCATCCCGGTTTGATCAATACCGTCAGCGAGATCTATCTGGACGAGAATGCCGAGCTCGAACTCTATAAACTGCAAAATCTGAATGATGAAACTGCCCTGGTGAACCAGGTGTTTATCGACCAGGCGACCGGCAGTCGTGTTAAAATTAACGTGTTAACGCTGAACGGCGGTCTGATCCGTAATGAGATCTCCGATGCTCTGAACGGGGAAGAAGCCTCCTGCGACATCCGCGGGCTTTATCTGGTCGACAAGGAGCAACACATCGACAACCATGTTACCGTACAGCACAATGCGGCGCACTGTAACAGCAACCAGCTTTTCAAGGGGGTACTCGACAACAAGGCCACCGGCGTTTTCAACGGCTTTACTTACGTGAAAAAGGATGCGCAGCAAACCAATGCCTTTCAGAAAAACAGCAACATCCTTCTAAGCGATGACGCCCGGATCGATGCCATGCCCCATCTGGAGATCTATGCCGATGATGTGAAATGCGGCCATGGTGCTTCGGTGGGTCAGCTGGATGAAGAAGCCCTGTTTTACCTGATGCAAAGAGGGATCCCCTTTGCCGATGCCCGTATGCTGCTGATGTATGCCTTTGCCGACGACATCCTGAAGGAAGTCTCCATCGACGCACTGCGCATCACCATCGAAGACATGGTTAAACGCAGATTGCGGGGCGAGCTTTCCATTTGCGACCGTTGTGTGCTCCATTGCAGCAACCCGGAACAGCCCCTGATTTTTGATATTGACCTTAGTAAAATCTGATAAGATGAATTTTCCTGTTGATGAGATCCGCAAAGACTTTCCGGTCCTGGACCAGAAAGTGAACGGAAAACCGCTGGTGTATTTCGACAATGCGGCCACTACCCAAAAGCCGCTGGCGGTCATCAACCGGATATCCGACTATTATCTGAAAGAAAACAGCAACGTCCATCGCGGGGTGCATCATCTGAGCCAGGTAGCCACCGAGGCTTATGAGAATGCCCGCGAGTCGGTGCGGAAATTCATCAACGCCCGGAGCAAACGCGAGATCATTTTTACCCGGGGCACCACCGAGTCGGTCAACCTGATGGCCACGATTTTGGAATCCCGGGTCGGGGAAGGGGATGAAATCCTGGTGACGGCCATGGAGCATCATTCCAATTTCGTTCCCTGGCAACAGCTTTGCCTCAGGAAAAAGGCCAACCTGATCCTTGTGCCCGTGAGCCCGCAAGGCCTGTTGGATATGGATTTTCTGGACAAAGCCCTGAATCCTCGGGTAAAGATCCTGGCAGTGGCGCATATTTCCAATGTACTCGGCACCATCAATCCCGTGAAGGAGATCATAAAACGAGCGCATGAAAAAGAAGTTCCCGTCCTGGTGGATGGAGCTCAGGGCATCGTCCATGCCCCGGTAGATGTGAAGGACCTGGATGCAGATTTTTATGCCTTTTCGGGACATAAGATTTACGGACCCATGGGCATCGGAGTGTTGTACGGCCGTGAAGACTGGCTGGACAGTCTGCCTCCGTATCAGTTTGGGGGCGAAATGATCGAAAAAGTGGGGGTTGATGTTACCACCTTCAATCATCTGCCTTACAAATATGAAGCGGGAACGCCGAATGTGGCCGGAGCGCTGGGACTTGAGGCTGCCCTGCAGTATATCACCGGATGCGGGATGGAAAAGATCATCGAGCACGAAGACAAACTTCTGAAAAGGGCTACGGAAAAACTTTCCGGGATCGACGGAATGAAATTTGTGGGGGAAGCTCCTGATAAAGCAGCCACGCTGTCGTTTCTGGTGGAAGGGGTCCACCCCTATGATTTGGGTACGCTACTCGACCAGATGGGCATTGCGGTGAGGACAGGCCACCATTGCGCCGACGTGCTGATGGATGTTTTCGGAATCCCGGGAACGGTCAGGGCTTCCTTTGGGCTGTACAATACCGAAGCGGAAGTCGACCGGCTGGTGGAAGCGACCAAAAAGGCCGTTCAAATGTTAAGATAAAAAGGAAAAATCATGACCATTGCCGAAAAAGAACAGGAAATTCTTGAAACGTTCTCCATGTTTGAAGACTGGATGGACAAATACGCCTATCTCATTGAACTGGGCAAGGATCTTCCGCTCATCGACCATCAATACAAAACGAACCAGTATCTTATTTCTGGCTGTCAGAGCCGTGTCTGGCTGTTTGCGGATCTGGTGGACGGCAAAGTGGTTTTTTCCGCCGACAGCGATGCGGTGATCACCAAGGGAATCGTCAGTTTGCTCATCAAGGCTTTATCCGGGCATACGCCCGAGGAGATCCTGAAGGCAGATCTGGGCTTTCTCGAAGAAATCGGTCTGAAAGAACATCTTTCACCCACACGGGCCAACGGGCTGACTTCCATGATCAAACAAATTCAACTGTATGCCAGGGCATATCAACTTAAAATGAAACAATAAAGGACAATACCATGACCTCAGAAGAGAAAAAGATATTAGAAGAAAAGATCATCAACGTATTAAAGAATGTTTACGATCCGGAAATCCCGGTCAATATATATGATTTGGGCCTGGTGTACGAAAACAGTGTCAGTGACGAAGGCAATGTGAAGGTTGTGATGACGCTGACGGCGCCCAACTGCCCGGTGGCCGATTCGCTTCCCCAGCTGGTGAAGGAGCAGATTGAATTTTTGACCGGAGTGAACGAGGTAGACGTGGAAATCGTCTTCGATCCGCCCTGGGATATGGAGATGATCTCGGACGAAGGAAAATTGGAACTGGGATTGCTGTAACCCCAGATTTATATGGTTTGTTATACGATTCCGGTCCCCTTGAATCGGGCCTTCTCAATTCCTTTATAAAAGTTAAAAAATTCCATTTTTTTTGACAAAGATTTTGTCGTTTCAAATTAATACTACATTTGTCTGCATAAAGTAGTACAACATGGACAGTTTATTACACTACAGGCGGAGTCTTATTATTATTCATATTCTCATTCTTATTCATTTCCGAAAGGAGCGAGGACAAGGATAATCTATATACAGGTATGTGTTTGACTTCTCGCTCCAAAGGCGGGATTTTTTTTTGCCTGGTTTTTATGACTTCACCGGACAATTACAGCTGAACCCAACCGGCCTTATGCCGTGCGGTGAATTTTGAAATAATATGAATGGTTAACTGTAATTAAAACGTGTAAAATGAATGACAAGATTTTTGTTTTCGATACCACGCTCCGGGATGGAGAACAAGTGCCTGGATGTCAGCTGAACACGGTAGAGAAGATCGAAGTGGCCCGGGCGCTGGAAGCCCTGGGTGTGGACATCATCGAAGCCGGTTTCCCCATTTCCAGCCCCGGCGACTTCCAATCGGTCGTGGAGATCTCCAAAGCCGTTACCCAACCCGTGATCTGTGGACTGACCCGTGCCGTGGAAAAAGACATTGATGTGGCGTTCGAGGCGCTGCAGTATGCCAAAAGAAAAAGGATCCATACCGGCATCGGCACCTCCCCGTACCATATTAAGTATAAACTGAACTCCACACCCGAAAAAATTATCGAAAGGGCCGTGGCGGCGGTGAAGTACGCCAAGAAATATGTGGAAGATGTGGAATTCTATGCCGAAGATGCCGGCCGTACGGACAATGAATACCTGGCCCGGGTGGTGGAAGCCGTGATCGCTGCCGGAGCCACGGTGGTGAACATCCCCGATACCACAGGCTATTGCCTTCCCACGGAATTCGGAAGAAAGATCCGCTTTCTGATGGAAAATGTTACCAATGTGCACAAAGCGGTCATTTCGACGCATTGTCACAACGACCTGGGCATGGCTACCGCCAACACGCTGGAAGGGGTTCTCAACGGGGCCCGTCAGGTGGAGGTGACTATGAACGGCATTGGAGAGCGGGCCGGGAACACCTCGCTGGAAGAAGTGGTGATGGCCATCAAGAGCCATAATGACCTGCCTGTTTTCACGGAAGTGAACAGCAAACTCATTTCCAAAACCAGTCGGCTGGTTTCCTCGCTGATGCGGATGCCCATCCAGCCCAACAAGGCTATCGTCGGAAGGAATGCTTTTGCACACTCCTCGGGAATCCATCAGGACGGGGTGTTGAAGAATCGCGAAAACTACGAGATCATCGATCCCAACGAGGTCGGCATCAAGGAATCGAGTATTGAACTTACCGCACGCAGTGGCCGTGCCGCCCTGAAACACAGGCTGAGTATCCTGGGT
>JBJKPL010000013.1:0-1348 GCA_046706345.1 Candidatus Sulfidibacterium sp. | reverse complement strand
TACGATAATTTTTATGTGGATGCCGAGGTCAGCGCCGACGGGCACAACTGGTCCACGGCAGCCTATGCGACTGATTATGTCGAAAAGTTGTGGCCGGTAAATTATGGCAGCCGCGGCGCTCCGTATGAGTTCGAAGGCGGTCAGCCTGCTGCTGCACCGTCGTCGGGTTATATCTGGAATGACGTGCTGTAACACCATCGTACTTTCCGGGATTACGGAGAATTTGTGAACAACCACAAAAAAAACAAACAAGGCGATTATTTTGCCAATGATAAAGACCTGGACCCGTTTCTCTGTAAGACCTTCCCTGGTTTTGACCTGAACATCTCGGATCTTTACCGCTATCAGGTGTGGAAAAAAGATTTTGACAGTCTGGAGCAGATCAACCAGGTTCCGGCGCTGACCCTGATGCGATTGCCCAACGACCATTGCTGGGGAACCCGGCCCGGGAAATTAACCCCCCAGTCTTATGTGGCTCAGAATGACGATGCCCTTGGCAAGGTGGTGGAGACCATTTCCCACAGTAAGATCTGGAAAGAAAGTATCATTTTTGTGCTGGAAGACGACGCCCAGAACGGACCGGATCATGTGGATGCCCACCGTTCGGTATTGCTGGTCATCAGTCCTTACATCAAGCGGCATTTTGTGGACCATACGCTGTATACCACTTCCGGGGTTTTAAAAACCATTGAGTTGATCCTGGGGCTTCCGCCGATGACCCAATATGATCTGGCAGCCAACCCCATTGTAAATTCAATTACGGATGCTGCCAACTTTTCGCCCTATGATGCACAGGCCCCCGAAACGGACCTGCACAAAAAGAATCAGCGTTCCGCTTACGGCGCCCGGTTGAGTGAGAAATTGAATTTTACCCGCGAGGATGCGATCCCCGACGGGTTATACAATAGGATTTTATGGAAAGCAGTACGTGGCAGAGATGCCAAAGTCCCTGCACCGGTCCACAGTGCATTTGTGCAGGAACATGTGGCTTCCGATAATGATTGATTAAAGAGAGGATGAAGAGGATAACGTACATGAATTATCAGCGCTTTAGGCCCTGCAAAAATTGTGGGTTGTCTTTTCTAATTAATTTTGCAAAAATTTTTGAATGAACCGAAAGATTATTTTCAGCTTGGATGCAGGCGGAACGAACCTTGTTTTTTCTGCAATTGAAGAAGGGAAAGTGTTAGATCAGACCCTGACACTGCCGTCGCAGTCAGATTCTTTGGAGACCTTTTTTCTGAAATTGAAAGAAGGTTTTTCCGGATTGGAAAAAAAGTTGGGAACCCAAGCTGCTGCCATTAGCTTTTGTTTTCCGGGACCTGCGGATTACGATGCAGGGATCATC
>JBJKPL010000012.1:0-18920 GCA_046706345.1 Candidatus Sulfidibacterium sp. | reverse complement strand
ATCTCTTCAATTTCCTTGTCGAGGATAAACGGGTCGATGATGACCCCGTTGCCAATGACATTCACGCTTTTGGTGCTGAAAATTCCTGATGGGATGGTATGCAGGACGAATTTTTTGTCTTCAAACTCGATGGTATGCCCTGCATTGGGGCCCCCCTGAAACCGGGCTACTACATCATATTCGGGAGTCAGTACATCGACGATCTTACCTTTGCCTTCGTCGCCCCATTGCAAGCCCAACAGAATGTCTATTTTCATGATAGTGCATTAAAAATGCCCTGCGACAAAACAGGGCGCGTCATTTCACGGCAAAGTTAAAAAGAACCTTTTAACCTGACCATAAAAATTTGATTTTCTTGAAATCAATTATTTTCCTTGACTTTCTGGGGCTTTACCTTACCGTAAAAGGTGAGCGAGTGATACGCGACTTCCACCCCGAGCATATCTTCGATGGATTTTTTGATCTCCTGGATCCGCGGATCGCAAAATTCCAGGATCGTTCCGTCTTCCATGCTGACGAAATGATCGTGTTGTTTGTATTTGAAAGAGCGTTCAAATTGTGCACAGTTGTTTCCAAACTGATGTTTCGTTACCAAATTACAGTCCAGCAGAAGTTCAATGGTATTATAAAGCGTGGCGCGGCTCACCCTGTATTTGTTGTTTTTCATTCTGATATAGAGCGTTTCTATATCAAAATGTCCTTCTGTGGCGTATATTTCTTTGAGAATTGTATAGCGCTCCGGCGTTTTGCGATGGCCCCTGCTTTCAAGATAATCGGTGAAAACTTTCTTAACCGATTCGAAAGTATCTTTTTTTATTTCTTGTTTCATGCCTGGCGATAAATTTTCAGCTGTAAAAGTACAAAATAAAGTTTATGCAGTTTAATTATAAATTAAAAATGTTTTTCTCTAATCCTTAGCTCTAAAGCCCAAAGGCATTTTTCCTTTGTTCTGATTCAGAGAATTCTGCAATCGTTTGTTCCTAAAAACATTATTTTCAAATTCTTGTTGTCCGGTCCACTTTGATGATGTCCTGAAACTTGCTTAACTCCGAAATCAGCTGTTTCAGCGTGGAGGTGTGGTCCACGAAAAGCTTGATCTCCATCTGGACGAGCCCCTCGTTGGAACTCAGGTGAATGTTGTTGATGCTGAGTTTGTATTTGGAAAAGATCAGATCCGTGACTTCATTTAGCAACCCCAGGCGGTCCTTGGAGGTGATCTTCAGCCCGGCAAGATAGGTGATCCCTTCCTGTTGTTTCCATTTGCCTTTGACGATGTTCCGTCCGTAAACCGACATCAGCTTGATGGCTTCCTCGCAGTCGGTACGGTGAATCTGGATGGGACCGTCGTCGATTTGCAGCGCCAGCACATCATCACCCGGAACGGGATGACAACATTTGGAGATAAAATAATCGGCCTGATCGTTATTTTGCAGGTTGGGGATCTCGGGAAGACTTTTGTTTCTTTTTTTGTTTTCTTTTTTCGGGGATTTGGAACTGAAAGGGAAGGAGAGATTCTTGAGTTTCGACCAGCCGCTTCTTTCCTCTTTCAGGTGCAGGGTCTTCCGGATCTCGTCAATACCGATCTTTCCGGTGGCAACCTGATAGTAAAAGTCGATCTGTCCTGGCAGGTTGTTTTCTTTCATGAGCGTTTGGACCAGCACAGGTTGGAATTCCACGTCCAGTTGCTGGAAGATCTGCCTGAGTTTCTCTTCTCCTTTCTCCCGGTAACTCTTCCGCTTGTTTTTCAGAGCCGTTTTTATCCGGGCTTTCGCCCTGGCAGTCACCACCGTCTGGTACCAGTCTTCCATGGGTTCCTGAATTTTGGAGGTGATGATCTCCACCTGATCGCCGCTGCGCAGCGGATGGTCGATGGCCACCAGCCGCCGGTTGACATTGGCTCCGATGGCATGATTTCCAAGGTCGGTATGGATGGAATAGGCAAAGTCCAGTACCGTAGCGTCTTTGGGCAGATTGATCATTTCCCCCGCAGGGGTAAAAACATAGATCTCATCCGAAAACAATTCCTGCTTGAAATCGCTGATAAAGCTGATGGACTCGTCACCGTCGCTTTCCACCAGGAGTTCCTTTGTTTTCTGCAGCCAGACTTCCAGCGAGCCGACTTCCGATTTACGGGTTTTATATTTAAGGTAGGCGGCATAGCCTTTTTGAGCGATTTCCTGCATCCGTTTGCTGCGAATATGCACATCGACCCACTGGCCCCCCGGACCCATCACGGTGGTGTGAATGGCCTCGTAGCCATTGGCTTTCGGGGTGTTCATCCAGTCGCGAAGCCTTTTGTTGTTGGGCTTGTATAATGCGGCAATCACGGAATATACGGCCCAGCATTGCAGGCTTTCATCCTTGCCTTCGGTATCCACCACAATGTCCAGGCTGTAGGAGTTGTAGATCTGTTCGAATGGAAGTTCGGTCCGTTGCATCTTTTTCCACACGGAATAGGCTTTTCTTTCGTTCACCAGCAGTTCCGCGCTGATGCCTTTTTCCTGGAGATTGCTGGTGATGGGAACGCCAAAGGCTTTCAGGAAAAGGTTCCTTTCTTCCCGGATATTTTTCATCTTTAAGGTGATCTCCTGGTAGATCTCGGGTTGCGAATATTTAAAGGAAAGGTCTTCGAGTTCGCTTTTCATGGAATACAACCCCAGTTTATAAGCCAGGGGTGCATAGATAAACAACGTCTCCGAGGCAATCCTTAGTTGTTTCTCACGCGGCATGATGTCCATGGTACGCATGTTGTGCAGCCGGTCGGCCAGCTTTACCAGGATCACCCGGACGTCATCTGACAAGGTCAGGATGACCTTTTTCAGTGTTGCCGACTGGGCCGTGGAGTTGTTGTCGGAGATCTCGTCGATCTTTGTCAACCCGTCGATGATACGGGACACTTTTTCGCCGAACATCTTCTCCACATCTTCCAGGGTGACATCCGTATCTTCCACCGTGTCGTGGAGCAAGGCGGAGATGATGGAGGTTCTTCCCAACCCGATCTCTTCGGCGGCAATGGTCGCTACCGCCAGCGGATGCAAAATGAAAGGCTCTCCTGATTTCCGACGCATGTCTTTGTGTGCATCGGCGGCCATACGAAACGCACGGCGGACATCCCAGAGGTCTTTGGTCGTCTTCCGGGTGGTCCATACCTCAATCAGGTTTCGGTACCTTCGCAGGATTTCCTGCCTTTCTTGTTCCGCTGTGCTTGGTTCCATTGCTTGCATTCTCCGGTAACAAAAATAATGCTTTTGCGCAAAGAAAGCGGATTATTCTTTGGTGCTACACGAATTTTCCCGGCAACGGAAAAAATTTCTTTCCGGCCGGATCAGAACCTTGAAATCCTGGTTTCGGAGGATCCCTGTAACATTTCGAATGGGCTCCACGTTTCATGAATAAAAAGAAATCAAAAACTCTATTCCCATGAAAAAACATACACTGCTACTTTGGGTTACGGCAATCCTGCTGATTTTTGGCCCCCGTAATGGTTTTGCAAAAGAGGTGTTTCCAAAGATTCACGGCAATGGTCACATTACAAAATCCACCCAGACCCTGCCGGCATTCGATGCCATCAGCGCGAATGCGATTGATGACATCATTCTTTTGAAGTCGGACGGAAACCAGAACAGTCTCATCATCGAAACCGACGACAACCTGCTGCCATACATTCATTTCGGTGTAAAAAACGGGGTGCTGAGCTTTAATTATAAGGATATCAAGCCCACGAAAATGAAGTTTTATATTATGGTTTCGTCTTTAACCAGCCTTAAAGCTTCGGGTGCCAGCAAGGTTGAAACCGCCGATTCTTTGTCGGGAGAAGATTTACTGATCCGTGCCAGCGGCGCTTCCTGGGTGAATCTGAACACCTATTTTCATCGCATCCACCTCGAAGCTTCGGGTGCTGCCGATGTGTTTCTGGCAGGGACCTGTCAGACCCTGATGGCCCAGTTGAGTGGCGCTTCCGACCTGAAAGCGGTGAAGATCCGGCTGGATTCAGCCTGGGTGAAGGCTTCGGGGGCTTCCACCGCCCGCGTGAATGTGGCAAAATATCTTAATAAGGACCTTTCCGGGGTGGCCACAGTCAAACTGGCCACCACCCTCCAGGGACCGGAAGTGAAGGATATGTCCCGCCGTTCGGAAGATTATCAGGGCCTGATCGATGAAAGAGTCAATCGATTCAACCGGTTGCATTTCCCGCAGGATACAACCCGAATCAATATCGGGGCCATGAAATTTGAAGTCGTGGATGGGGATTCCACCCGGATCAATGTTGGGAATCATACCCTGCTGGTGACCCCGCATGGCGATGTCCGCTGGAGAAGAAACGATGGATACCGTCGCTTTAAGGGACACTGGGGCGGCTTCGACCTGGGGTTGAACGGTTATGTGAACAGCCAGGGCAACGCCAATTTTGGGAATGATTATGATTATCTTTCGCTCGATTATGGCAAGTCCGTCAATCTGAATTTTAATATCTATCAGCAGAACATTGCGTTGAACAAAGCCCGGACCATCGGCCTGATCACCGGCCTGGGCCTCAGTTTCAACGAATACCGCTTCGCCGGCCAGGTGTATCTGGATCCTTCATCCCATGATGTGACGGGTTATTATATTGTGAACACCATGGTGAAAAAATCCAAGCTGTCGGTGCATTACGCCGATATTCCATTGATCCTGGAGTTTCAGACCAATAATCCGATCCGAAGTAAAAGGTTTTTTGTCGGTGTGGGCGTGATCGGCAATGTAAAACTCCGCAGCCGCACCAAGCTCTATTTTACCGAGTCCAATGCACCCTATGCCCTTCAGGATCCTGCAACGGGCCAGGCTCTCAGCGATAATTACCGCACGCCGGATCAGGGTCCGAGAAATATTGTCAAGAAAACCAGCGATTTCGGCCTAAACCCCTTTCGTCTGGATGCCACCGTCCGTTTCGGCTACCGGTTGATCTCACTTTACGGAACCTATGCCCTGACCCCGATGTTTCAGGCAGGCCGTGGCCCGGATCTCCGACAATGGTCCCTGGGTATTACCCTTGTGAAATGGTGAACTGCTTAACTTTTTCGTGATATAGGCCCTGGAAACAATGAATCTCCAGGGCCCTCTTTTTCTGAAAATTATTGGATCGATGAGCACAAAAAATCTCATCGATTTTTTTTAATTTTGCAACCCGTAACCCAATGGAAAAACAAAAAAAATAAGGATATGTCTGGACATAATAAATGGTCTACAATCAAGCGAAAAAAAGGTGCCGCTGACGCGAAGAGGTCCAAGATCTTTTCCAAACTCATAAAGGAAATTACCGTTGCCGTGAAAGAAGGAGGTCCCGATCCGGACGGAAACCCGAGGCTCCGGATGGCGATTGCCAACGCAAAAGGGCAGAGTATGCCCAAAGACAACATCGAAAGAGCCATCAGCAAAGGCTCCGATAAAGATGGCGCTACGTTTACCGAAGTTACCTACGAAGGATATCTGCCCCACGGGATTGCTGTGTACCTGGAATGCACCACCGACAATCTGCAAAGAACGGTATCTAATGTCAGAGCCGTCTTTAACAAATACGGGGGGAGCCTGAGCACCAACGGTTCGTTGAGCTTCCTGTTCGACCGTAAAGGTATTTTTGTGATCCCGAAAGGAGACCTCAATCAGGATGATCTTGAAATGGAACTCATCGACGCCGGCGCAGAAGAAATCGAGCTGGATGACGAAGGCTTCTTCAATGTGACCACTTCGATGGAGGATTTTGGTGCCATGATGAAAAAGCTGGAAGAGCTGGAAATTGAGCCCGAAAGCGCTACCCTGCAGCGTATTCCCAACGATACCAAGAAGCTGGAGCTGGAAGAAGCCCAGAAGATCATGAGGACCATCGAGTTGTTTGAAGACGACGACGATGTTCAGAAGGTGTTCCATAACCTCGAATTGACCGATGAGTTGATGGCTGAGATGTAAAAAATATACCAGGAATAAAAAAGACCTGCCGGAATTTCGGCAGGTCTTTTTTATTTGTGCAGGTTAATTTAGTTGGGTTCGCTATCTCGCAGTGATGGAATAGGTATCCTCGGCAATGATCAGCTCCTCGTCGGTAGGAACGATGAGGACCTTGACTTTGGATTGCGGTGTGGAAATGATGGTTTCTTTTCCACGGACCGAAATCTTTTCCGGGTCGATCTCAATGCCCATATATTCCATATTAGAAAGTACTTTTTTCCGGGTTTCGATGTCGTTTTCGCCGATGCCGCCGGTGAAGATCAGAATGTCGGCACCGCCCAGGGAAGCAGCATAGGCCCCGATGTATTTCTTCACGCGGTAAGCAAACATCTTCAAAGCAATTTCCGCACGATGGTTCCCCTGCGCGGCAGCTTCTTCGATATTCCGCATGTCGGACGATATCCCCGAAACCCCCAGCATTCCAGAAAATTTGTTGATCAGTGTGCTGGTGTAGCTGACGCTGGTTTTCTCTTTGTCGGCGATAAACAACAGCGCCCCGGGATCGATGTCGCCGGTACGGGTTCCCATG
This sequence comes from Candidatus Sulfidibacterium sp., assembly GCA_046706345.1. GTDB lineage: Bacteria > Bacteroidota > Bacteroidia > Bacteroidales > F082 > Sulfidibacterium. The sequence goes on along the minus strand of JBJKPL010000012.1, from coordinate 12,409 downwards.
ATCAGTCCTTCGGTGGGTGTCATCCCCATGGAAGTATCGTAGGATTTGCCTTCTTTGATGGCGGTGATGGAAGCGCCGTTACCCAGATGGCAGCTGATAATTTTTTGCTTTGTGGGATCCACGCCCAGGATCTCGCAGGCCCGGGCCGAAACGTATTTGTGACTGGTTCCGTGGAAACCGTAGCGTCTTACCTTGTACTTTTCATAAAGAACATAAGGGATCCCGTAGAGGTAAGTATGCTCGGGCATGGTTTGGTGAAATGCCGTGTCGAATACGCCCACCTGCGGAACATCCGGAAGCAGGTTTTGCATGGCAAAGATCCCTTTCAGGTTGGGCGGATTGTGCAGGGGTGCCAGCTCGGTAGCGCCTTCCAGCGCGTCGATGACCTTTTCGTCGATGAGCACACTGCCGCTGAATTCCTCGGCCCCGTGCACTACCCGGTGGCCTACCGCAAGGATTTCGTTCAGGCTCTCAAGACAGCCGTATTTCTTATCCGTCAATATTCCCAGCAGGTATTCTATTCCCTGTTCATGATCCAGAATATCGCCTTCCAGCTTAAATTCTTCACCGTCGTCTTTCTGGAACTTGATGAAACTGCCCCGCAACCCGATCTTTTCCACGATCCCTTTAAACAGCACCTCTTTCGAGGGCATGTCAAACAACTGATATTTAATGGAAGAACTTCCGCAGTTCAATACAATGATCTTCATTTTTTCTCTTGATTTTCTTTATTTAATAATGGTGCAGGAAACCGTATTGCTAACGGGCTGCCCTTCCACTTCATAATTATAAAAGCCCTTCTTGGTCTGCAGCCCCAGGTAATTGGCCCTGACCAGCCGCTTGATAATCGGCGAGGCCTTGTATTTCCTGTCGCCGTATTCCTGATACAGGTTGTCCATATATTTCAGGATCTTGTCCAGCCCGATCTTGTCGGCGAGTTCGAAAGGTCCGTAGATATAGCCTGTGGTTTCCTTCATGGTTTCATCGATGTCGGCGATGGAGGCCACACCTTCCATAAGAATCTCGCAGGCTTCGTTGATGAGCGGGATCAGGATCCGGGTGGATACATTTCCCGGAGACTCGTTGATGAGGATGGCTTTTTTATTCAGCATCCGCGCAAAGCGAACCACTTTTTCGTAGGAGGCTTCATTGGTTTCGCGACCTTTGACCACTTCGACGATGTTGGTCTTGTCGACGGGTTCGATAAAATGCACGCCGATGGCCCTTTCGGGATGTTTTAAAACCCGGGCCAGATCCGATATGATCAGGGTGGAAAGGTCGGAAGAAATGATGGCGTCTTCACTGACAACGGCTTCCACTTTTTCGAACAATTCCTGGCGCAAAGAAAGCAAGGTGCCCTTCTGCCTTGAACTGATGGTCTCGATCACGATATCGCAATCTTTTAAATCTTCAAAACGGGTGGTACCGGAGATGTGCGACATGATGACCTTTTTCTCCGAAGGCGTGATGCCCCAGTGCGCGATGACATCGTCCAACTGCTCTTTGATTTCATTCATGATCTCCTGGTTTCTTTCTTCGGAAACATCCAGAAAGATCACATCCATTCCAAACTGTGCCACCAACCGGGCGATGACCTGTCCCACGGACCCGCATCCGATGATGCCGACGGTCTGAAGGCTGCCCTTGGGTTTGATGGCCTTTCCCAATCCAAACTGAGCTAATTGATTCATTTGTAAAAATTATTTTTGCGTTGATTTATTCACTGTAAAGACCGTTGGCCTGGTTGGCGGTGATGGCGATCATGTTGATGATGTCCTCCACACTGCAACCCCGGGAAAGGTCGTTGATGGGCGCTGCCAGCCCCTGTAACACAGGGCCGACGGCTTCTGCACCCGCCATTCGCTGTACCAGCTTGTAGGCAATGTTTCCGGTTTCCAGACTCGGGAACACGAGCACGTTGGCCTTTCCGGCGATTTCGGAACCGGGCGCTTTTTTCTGACCGATGGCTTCTATAATGGCGGCGTCGGCCTGCAGTTCGCCGTCTACCTTCAGCTTCGGATTCATTTCTTTTGCCAGACGTGTGGCTTCCAATACTTTATCTACTTTTTCATGTTTGGCGCTGCCCTTGGTTGAGAAACTCAACATGGCCACACGCGGCTCGATACCGGCGATAAATTTTGCCGTTTTGGCGGATTCCACGGCGATCTCGGCCAGTTCCCTGACCGAAGGATCCGGATTTACGGCACAATCGGCAAACACCAGCACGCCGTCATCCCCAAAGCTTTTGTCTTTCAGGATCATAATAAAAGCGCCTGAGACAGCGCTTACTCCCGGAAGGGTTTTGATGATCTGGAAGGCAGGACGCAGAACATCTCCGGTGGCATGTTCGGCACCGCTGACCTCTCCGTCGGCTTTCCCGTCTTTGATCAAAAGGGTGGAAAGATACAGGGGATCCTCCACGAGTTTTTCAGCCTGTTCCATCGTCATCCCCTTGGACTTCCGGATCTCTGCCAGCATGGCGGCATAATATGATTTCTGAGCGTGGTCTTTCGGGTCAATTAAAGTTGCCTTATCAATATGTTTCAAACCCATCGACTGGCTTTTTTCCAGGATTTCGTTCCGGTTTCCCAGCAAGATCAGTGATGCCAGTTTGTGCTCCAAAACATAGTCGGCGGCCCTCAAATTTCGTTCTTCGGTCCCCTCGGGCAATACAATGGTTTTGCTTGCCTGGCGGGCCATTTCATGAATTTTTTCAATCAAGTTCATCGACATCTTTAATTAAAATTTTTGCACTGCAAAAGTATTACTAATTTTGTTGCGGGTAAACATGTTGTGATTTTTTTAACACAATTTGGAATGAATCATAATAAATTTAATATCAGAAATATAACCTTTTGATCTGTGGCGGGTGACCTTTTTCTTCTGAATCAGAATTTTAGTGCAGATACTTCGGTGGCAGCCGTGCTGAAACCCGCGGCTTCGGTTAGTTTGCGCCCGGTAATCCGGGGGAGTTTTTTGCACACAGGCATCCGGCCCCTGGAAGCACCCCATTCCTTTTGGCAGGGGCATGGCGCACTGGCTGCCGGGCAGGAGTGGATTTTCTATGTGCTCCTCGGGTTGATCGCCGTGTTTGCCATCATTAAATATTATTATTCCCGCGATCTGAATTCCCTGATTTGGATTCTTGGCAAAACCTCCTCGCGGCAGGAAAGTGATGCCGGCGGCAAGGCCGGATTTTTTGTACCCATGTTTCTTTTTCTGAATTTCTTTACCAGCATCGGATTGTTGCTGCTGGCGGTTAACCAAAAATTTCACCTGGTGCAGGTACCGAAGATTTCCGTATTTGAGTTTTTTGCCGTTTCCGGACTGGGCGTGCTGGGATATTACCTGTTCAATGAGATCACCATCCTGCTGGCGGGATTTCTTTTCGGCTCATCAAAGCAGGCGCTGCAGCACGCCAAAACGGGGTCCTACCTGATTTATGTCCTGGGGATCCTTTTGACCCCAATCCTCATAATTTATTTTTTTACAGCCGAAGTCGTCCTGTTGTATATTGCTGTCGCTTCGGTTGTTATGGCGGTACTGTTCAAATGGATCCTGCTGTTAAGAAATAGCTATTCCTTAAACCACTACACGCCCTTTCATATTATTTTGTATCTTTGCGGGCTTGAAATAATACCCATTATGCTATTGATAAAATTGGGCATGATGTACGTTTGAGAAGTATAATCGTCAGTAGTAGCAGGGTTTTTTAATTATTACAACTAAAAAACACGGGACATTGAGGGTAAAAAACATTCTTGTATCGCAGCCGAAACCTGCCGATATCAGTAAATCTCCTTACGGGGAATTAAGCGAGAAATACAATTTGAACATCGAGTTTAGGAAATTCATCACCATCGAGGGGATTTCTTCCAAAGAATTCCGGATGAATAAAAACTCCTTTAACGGCCACACGGCTGTGATTCTGACCAGCCGTCATGCGGTTGACCATTTTTTCAGAATTGCCAAGGAACTGCGTCACGAGATCCCGGATTCGTTTAAATATTTCTGCAACTCTGAATCCATTGCCTATTATCTTCAAAAGTATGTCCAATACCGGAAACGGAAAATATTCTTCGGAAAACAGACGTTTACAGACCTGTTGGAACTGATCAAAAAACACAGTGAGGAAGAATTTCTGGTCCCGACTTCCGATGTGCCCAACCAGCAAATGTTTTCCATGCTGGATAAGGAAAAGATCAAATATTCACAAGGTGTGATCTACCGTACGGTTCCCAGCGATCTGTCGGACCTGGATATTCAGGATTATGACAAGCTGATCTTCTTTAGTCCGGCCGGCGTGGACTCGCTGATGAAGAATTTCCCTGCTTATGACCAGGGCGAACAACTCATCGCCGCTTTCGGACCGGCCACCAATCAGGCCATCAAAGATGCCGGTTTGCGGCTGGATATTCCGGCGCCCACCCAGGCCGCTCCGTCCATGGCTATGGCCATCGATGAGTTTCTTGATTTCCAGGAAAAAGAAAGAAGAAAACAAAAGAAAAAATAATTCGGCTGTAACCGGTTTTTAAAGCCGGAAAATCCGGTACGGTAATCCCCGAAATCGGTTGCTTAGGTCGGGTTTGGCCCTGAAGATCCCGAAAACCGCAGATCCGCTTCCCGTGAGGGAGGCATACAAAGCGCCCAGTTCCAGCAATGCGTTTTTATATTCTGCCAGTTCCGGAAATTCCGGAAAGATCACTTTTTCAAAATCATTGACGATATTACTTTTCCATGTCTCGGGAGGCATTTCGATCGTTTCCTTCAATCCGGTTTGCCTTTCGGGGATTTCCCCCAGCAATGCATAAGCTTTCTGGGTTGCAATGCGGACCTCCGGAAAAACCAACACCAGGAAATGATCTGTCAGATCCAGGCTGACCTCTTCGAAAATATCGCCTTTTCCCGATGCAAAACGCGGTTTGTTTTCGATGAAAAAAGGGCAATCGCTTCCCAGCATCCCTGCCAGTTGCCGTAGTTGGTCATGACTCAGGTCCAGCCGGAAAAAACGGTTCATGGCTGTTAATAAATGAGCGGCATCCGAGGATCCGCCTCCCAGGCCGCTACCTGCCGGGATGTTTTTCATCAGATGTATTTCCAGGCCGGGGACCGAAAATCTGTTCTGCATCAGCCGAAAGGCCTTCGTGACAAGGTTTTCCTCCCTCTCACCCTCGATCTTTTCCCCGTATAGGTGGAGGTCGAACCGGTCGGAAGGATGAAACTCAATCACATCATACAGAGGTACGGGATAAAAAACCGTCTCCAAATTGTGAAAACCATCGGCCCTGCGGCCGAGGATGTGCAGTCCCAGGTTTATTTTGGCATTGGCAAACAAGATCATAACGTAGTATCCTGATTTATAGTCTTTTTTTTCTGTAGCGAAACCACTTTACGGTGATCGGTGCCTTTTCGGCTTCAAAATTAAAAGGTTTACTTTCTTCCCTGAAAAAACTGCTATCTTTTTGTTTCAACCACACCTTCACCGGGCAGATGTTACCAAAAACTTATTAAATTTGACTTTCGTTTTTAAGTCCAAAAAATACTCCATGGCGATCATAAATTCTGTTCTCAACTGGCTTGTTAGGAAGCGCATGCATCAGATTGAATATTTCAAGGCGTTTCCGAATGAAGTGCAGCGAGATTTGTTTTCGCATTTGATCACCTATGCAGAAGAAACGGAATGGGGGCAGAAATATGATTATCGTTCCATAAAAAATCCCGAAATTTTTCGCGAAAGGGTACCGGTCAGCACCTATGAAGACCTGATGCCACTGATTGAAAGGTTGAAAAACGGCGAGCAAAACCTGCTCTGGCCGGGCGAAGTAAAATGGTTTGCCAAATCCTCGGGGACATCCGGAAGTAAAAGTAAGTTCATTCCCATCAGCCGGTTGACGCTGGAGGAATGTCACTATCAGGCCGGCAAAGATGTCCTGACCCTGTATTTGAACAATTTCCCGGAATCGGAAGTTTTTCAAGGAAAAGGGCTGCTCATGGGCGGAAGCCAGAACATCCAGGAAGTCACCAACAGCTCGTATTATGAGGGAGACCTTTCGGCCATTCTGATCCACAACATGCCCTATTGGGCACAGATCCTGCGGACGCCTTCCCAGTCCATCGCACTGATGGACGAGTGGGAAAGCAAGCTGACGCTGATGGCGGAGGCCACCGTAAATCATAATGTTACCAGTATTTCGGGGGTTCCATCCTGGACTTTGGTCTTGCTGAACCGTATCCTGGACCTGACCGGAAAGGAATACATTACGGACGTGTGGCCCAACCTGGAGGTTTTTTTTCACGGCGGCGTGAGTTTTGCCCCTTACCGCGAGCAGTATCTTTCGCTGATACCCAAGAAAGACATGCATTATTTTGAGACTTACAACGCTTCAGAAGGTTTCTTTGGCATCCAGGACAGGCCCGGCGCTTCGGATATGTTGCTGATCCTCGACTACGGTATTTATTACGAATTCATCAAACCGGAAGAGATCGGAGAACCCTTTCCGAAGTCTTTCACCTTGGACGAAGTGGAGCTTTTCACCCATTATGCGATGATCATTTCCACCAATTCTGGCCTGTGGCGCTACATGATCGGTGATACAATCCAGTTTACTTCCAAAAAACCCTATCGCATCCAGGTGACCGGAAGAACCAAGAATTTTATTAACATTGTAGGGGAAGAGTTGATGGTGGATAACGCGGAAAAAGCCCTGGCGCTGGCGGCTTCGAAAACAGGTGCTCAGGTCCGGGATTTTACCGCCGCCCCGTTGTATCAGCAGGATCAAATCTGCCATGAATGGTTGATAGAATTCGTGGAACAACCCACGGATTTTAAGGAGTTTGCCAATGTTTTCGATGGTGCGTTGAAAAGCCTGAATTCGGATTATGAAGCCAAAAGATATCATGATCTGGTGTTGAAACCCCCCATATTGAAAGCCATGGAAGCGGGGAGTTTTTACAGCTGGCTGAAACGCCACAACAAGTTGGGCGGTCAGCATAAGGTGCCACGGCTGATGAATCAGCGGACCATCGTGGAAGATATTTTGAAACACAGCCCACTGGCAGAATATAATTTTAATCTAAAAATCTAAGAGAATGCATATTGCAATCGCAGGAAATATCGGTTCGGGAAAAACGACCCTGACACGTGTTTTGTCAAAACATTACGGATGGAAACCCCTTTTTGAAGATGTGGAAAACAATCCTTACCTGCAGAGTTTTTATGAAGACATGCAACGTTGGTCTTTTAACCTCCAGGTCTACTTTCTGAACAGTCGGTTCCGGCAGGTGGTCGAGTTCCGCCGAAGCGGAAAAAATGTGATCCAGGACCGCAGTATTTATGAAGATGCGTACATTTTTGCTCCCAACCTGCACAGCATGAACCTGATGTCCACCCGGGATTTTGAGAACTATATTTCTTTGTTTGAGCTGATGAGTTCTTTCATACAGCCCCCGGACCTGCTGATCTACTTGCGGGCCTCCGTGCCTACGTTGGTGGAGCAGATCCAGAAACGTGGCCGCGAATATGAAGAATCCATCCGGCTGGACTATCTGAAGCTGCTCAACGACCGTTACGAGGCCTGGATCAACAGTTACACGCTGGGCAAACTGCTCTTTATCAATGTCGACAGCATGGATTTCACCAATCCGGAGGATATCAGTGTGGTCATTGAAAAAGTGGATGCCGAAATTCACGGTTTGTTCTAATCTTTTCGATCATGAAAGTTCTTGGAGTCATCCCGGCCCGCTACCAGTCTACCCGTTTTCCCGGCAAACCCCTGGCAGACATCATGGGAAAAAGCATGATCTCCCGGGTGTATGAACAGGCTTCGCGCGCCGGTTCCGTCCATGAGCTCATCGTGGCTACCGACGACCGGCGGATTGACGATCATGTACAAGGCTTCGGAGGGCAGGTGATGATGACTTCAGAAAGTCATGCCAACGGAACCTCGCGCTGTCTGGAAGTGCTGGAAACCCTACGCCGGGCGGGAAAGGACTTCGACATAGTGGTCAATATCCAGGGGGATGAACCGTTTATCCAACCCGAACAGATCGATCTGCTGGTCGGTCTTTTTGGCAATGCAACCACCGAAATCGCCAGTCTGGCTTCCCGAATTTCCTCTAAACAGGATCTGTTTGATCCCAATGTGGTCAAGGTTGTCATGGGGCCTGCGGGAAATGCGCTGTATTTCAGCCGGCAAACCCTTCCTTATCTGCGGGGTGTAGATCAGGAAGACTGGTTGCAGCAGGGTACCTTTTATAAACACATCGGGATCTATGCTTACAAAGCAGATATCTTAATGAAAATCAATCATCTGAAACCTACGCCATTGGAGGAAACCGAAAAACTTGAACAACTTCGCTGGCTCGAAAACAACCTGGTGATCCGGCTGGGAATTACCGACTATAAAGGCGTTGGTATCGATACGCCCGGGGACATTTCAAAACTTATTAACAATGCTTGCGATTAAAGTGAACTGTCCGTAAATTAGCCGTGCCATAAACGGATCCATAAACCTGTTCTGATGAAAATAGCAAAGTACGTCGGTGATTTATTGTATAACTATGAGTGTGTGGTTATTCCGGGCCTGGGAGGTTTTCTTACCCAGGATAAATCGGCTACGATCAATGCTTCTTCCAACCTTTTCAAGCCCCCTTTCAAACAGATCCTTTTTAATGCCTATCTGAAAACCAATGACGGTTTACTGGTAAATTACATTGCCCGGGAGGAAGGCATAGAATATAAAGAAGCCAAGGAGCAGGTTGACCGTTTTGTCCTGTTGTGCGATTCGGCCTTACGGGAAGGGAAACGGATCAATTTTCACCGGGTTGGGTACCTATATCTGAATCAAAATCAGAAAATTGCCTTTGAGCAGGATACTTCTGTCAATTATAATCCCGATGCGTTCGGGCTGGCCAGTTTTATTTCGCCGGCGATTTTCAAAGCCACTCCGGAAGAGAAACTCCGGGAGAAAGTGGCGCCTGCCCCCGTGCCGGAGCGAAAGCCCGAGCCTCCGACGGAATCGCCCACTGGATCACCTGCAGAGGCTCCCGGGAAGCGACTGGTGAAAACCCGCCTGGTGGCCAGCAAAAGAAGATCTCCATACCGGACCCAGATGACCTTTATGTCGGTACTGATCCTGATCATGTTCGTGGGTTGGGGTTTCATGCATAAAACCGAAGTCAGCAAATACTATAACAATTATTCATCGGTGATCCCGTGGCTTTATTCCGGGCCGAATACCTATCTTGCCGATAACATCAACCATGTGCCCATTAGCAAAATGAGCAAGAGCAAGACCGGTCTCTGGATCGTGAATCTCTTCAAAGGCAACCTGAGTGAGCCGGTGAAGAAAACCGACGTAAAAAATTCCACCACCCTACCCGAAAAGGCTCAGGTGGCCGTCAACTCCGGAAAACAAGCCGGATCACAACCCGCTACGAAAGAAAAAGTGGCTGAAAACACCACGACGAAGAATCTTCCCGCCACCCAACTCAATTCAGGTTCGACCCAACCGGTGGTGGCACCTCACCGGGAGGCAGTGAAAAAAGAAACCACCCCGGTAACTGTTGCCAACAGCGTTCCTTCCGGGTCCCAGCTCGGAGCTCCTCACTATTACATTATTGCGGGAGCATTTAAAGACGAAGACAACGCTACGAAACTGATCCGGGAACTCAAGACAAAAGGCTATCCCGCTGTGGAAGCCGGCGTAACCAAATCCGGACTGCACCGGGTGGCGTTTGGCGATTTTGACAACCGGGTACGGGCTGAGCAGGAATTGCTGACCATCCGCCAAAAGGAAAATGCCTCGGCCTGGATCTTTGAAGACTAAATTAAAACTGCGGCGTTTTGGGAAAAAAGAATAAGCTCCAGCGATTCGCTGAAAACCTCACCTTTGACAATCTGTTTCAATATTCTTACGAGGAAGTAATCAAAGGCTTTCCCTATCAAGGCCGGTGGAATGCTTTTTTCGGAAACAATCATCCGGTGGTGCTTGAACTGGCGTGCGGAAAGGGCGAATATACCATCGGGTTGGCCCGGAGATATCCGGAAAAGAATTTTATCGGAGTGGACATCAAAGGCGCCCGGATGTGGCGCGGTTTAAAAACCGCCCAGGATGAAGGACTGAAAAATGTGGCATTCATTCGAACCCGCATCAACCTGATCGAATATTTTTTTGGCGAAAAGGAAGTGGATGAGATCTGGATCACTTTTCCCGATCCACAGGTAAAAGCCAGCCGCGAAAAAAAACGGCTGACTTCGCCCCAGTTCCTTCAGCATTATACCCATTTTCTCAAACCCGAAGGGATCATCCATCTGAAAACCGACGGGATCCTGTTGTATGATTATACCCGGGAGGTCATCGAAGCGGGCGGACACCGGTTATTGTATGCCAATGAGGACATCTACCATTCCGACCTGGAAAGCGAGGTCACCGAGATTCAGACCTTTTATGAGCAAAAATGGCTGGGGTACAATACGAATATACGATATTTGAAATTTAAACTGAATCCGGAATTTTTTCCGGTCAGGGACTCAGGAAATGGAACAGAATAACGGCTTTTTTGAACAGGTTTACCAGGTGGTGCTTCAGGTGCCATACGGTAGAGTGACTTCCTATGGAGCCATCGCCGCCTATCTGGGGAGTAAAGGCTCCGCCCGGATGGTGGGCTGGGCCATGAACAGCTCCCACCACAACCCTCGAAATATCCCGGCACACAGGGTGGTGAATCGTGCCGGCCTGCTGACCGGCAAAAAGCATTTCGGCGGTCCCGACACCATGGAAGAGCTGCTGAAGAGTGAAGGCATTCCTGTGTTGAATGGCCAGATCCAGAATATGGAACGGTTTTTCTGGGATCCCGCCAAAGAGCTGGAGATACGGTAAAACCTTTTTGTAGACGGAAAAGAAAAACAAAAATCCGGATCGGGTAGCAGAAACGGTGATAATCAGAATATTTTAAGAAATATTTGAAAGAAGAAACAAGCAATTCTCGTATTTTCGCAAAAACGTAATTTTTATGAACGAAGGACTGGTTATCATCCCCACCTATAATGAGAAGGAAAATATTGAAAACATTCTTCGGACCGTTTTTGGTCTGGAAGAACATTTTGATGTGCTGGTAGTTGAAGATAACAGTCCTGATGGTACGGGCCGGATCGTCAAAGGCCTGATGAAAGAATTTCCGAACCAGCTGTATATCCTGGAAAGGCAAGGGAAAAATGGACTGGGAACGGCTTATATCGCCGGGTTTAAATGGGCCCTCGAAAGAGGCTATCAATACATTTTTGAGATGGATGCCGATTTTTCACACAACCCCGCCGATCTGCTGAAGCTTTATGCAGCGGCCAAAAAGCCGGAGGTGGGGGCGGTGATCGGGTCTCGTTACATCACGGGCGTGAATGTCGTGAACTGGCCCATGGGCCGGGTGTTGATGTCGTATTTCGCCTCTGCTTACGTGCGTTTTGTCACCCGACTCGATATCCGTGACACCACGGCAGGTTTTATGTGCTGGAGCCGTAAGGTTCTCGAGTCCATTGACCTGGACAAGGTGAAATTTGTAGGTTACGCCTTTCAGATTGAGATGAAATATACGGCCGTGAAGCTGGGCTTTCAGGTCGTGGAAGTTCCCATCATCTTTACCGATCGGACCCGGGGAGAATCCAAAATGAACAAAACCATCTTCCGCGAAGCCATCTTTGGCGTGATCAGTCTAAGAATGAAAGGGATGATGGGAAAAATCAAACCAAGAAAATCAAAAAACGAGCGTCATGTCTGAAAAATGGGTTATCAAGGGTGCTACCATTGTAAACGAAGGCCGGTCCTTTGTTGGCAATGTTTACCTGAATAACCGGATCATTGAAAAGATTGAAGCCGCTTCCGACGCACAGGCCGTGCCCGAAGGATACAGGCTGCTCAATGCCGAGGGACTTTACCTGTTCCCCGGAGTGATTGATGATCAGGTTCATTTCAGGGAACCCGGACTAGAATATAAAGCCGAGATCTATACCGAGAGCAAGGCTGCCGTGGCCGGAGGCATTACCAGTTTTATGGAAATGCCCAATACCAATCCCCCGGCACTTACCCAGGAATTACTGGAAGATAAATACCAGTTGGCAAAGGAGAAATCCCTGGCCAACTTTTCATTTTATATGGGCGCCTCCAATCACAACCTGGAGGAAGTGCTCAAAACCGATCCCGCAAAGGTTTGCGGACTCAAAGTTTTCATGGGGTCTTCTACCGGCGACATGCTGGTGGATGATGAGGAAGTGCTGGACCAGATCTTTTCCAAAGTCCACATGCTTATCGCAACCCATTGCGAAGACGAGCAAACCGTCCGGTCGAACAACGAGGTCTTTTACAAAAAGTACGGACTGGAAGGCACCGCGGAGCTGCATCCGCAGATCCGTACGGCG
>JBJKPL010000011.1:0-15105 GCA_046706345.1 Candidatus Sulfidibacterium sp. | reverse complement strand
GAAGCCGAAGCGCCCAGTACGATGGCAAAAAAGGCGATGACCACCCCCCAAAACCATACAATGGCTTTCCCGCGATACAAGGGCAGGATCAGTTGCCGCGGATCGTCTTCAGGCAGAAAACTGTTCTGCCGGCTCGGGCTTCCCCTGTGGTACGCAATGCGAATGTGAATGACCGCAAAGACAAAGAAAATGATGAAGAACACTACAAACGACACCAACTGGGCAAAGACCATGGTGCTGAAAACCGAGGCATAATGCAGGTTGTTGAACCAGAGCCAGTCAGCATAATAATTGATAAATAAACCCAGTAGGTAAAGCACGACGATGATCCCGACGATCAGGGCGATCCATTTTTTTAAATTTTTCATGATAAGCATGCTTTGTATTCAAAACAAAAGAACAAATTCCGGAAATTCAAAAGTATGGAAAAAACGGTTCGTTTCTACCCCAGGTTGCTTTACGGTTTGGGTCGGGGAGGAAACCCGGTCTGACCGGCTGATCTTTTTTGCGTCAGGGGGTCCTGTATTTCCTGAGTCTGTTCAGTTCTTTGGCCACCTTAACCTCCCATTCCTGCTGTTGCCGGGGATTGATGCCATGTGCGGTTTCGCTGTCGTACAAAGTATTGTCATTCTCGCAGGCCCCGTAATAGGTGGTCACTACCCGGGAATAGTCTTTCATGACCGTATCACCTTGCCTGCTAAACTTCGAGAATGCTTTTTTTATTTTTCTTCCATATAGCTCTCCGATGTCAAAGTGGAGTTGTTCATGATCCAATAGCGCCCGGGAAGTGTCTCTGGCCCAAGAATCCGACTTTTTAAACCAAACCAGCACCCGGAATCGGGGGAGGTGATGTTTCCAGACGCCCCGGGTCCGGATTTCAATAAACGACCGGGCCGACTCCTTTCCGACGGTTTTCGGGGGAACCCCCTGAAAATCGTTCCAGGTGAGTTTGGCATTTTTACTCCACTGAAGGAGGGAACCGCTATTCGTCTGAGCATAGAGCGGAAGGCTGAAAATGAAGAATAGAACCGGAAATAACCTTTTCATGAATATCTTTCCTCCGGGATGATGTCAAAAAATCTGCAAGTTGTTGTGACCCTTGCTGCGCCGAAGATAAAAATTCCGCCGGAATGCAGATGTTAAAAAATTAGGAATGATAGGCAAGACCGCGACGGAACATCCCCCTCGAAGTGGCGAAAGGCCGGCTCCATGGGACGAAATGAGGTCTCCCGGCAGCGTCACTTCACTTTCAGGTCCATGGTTTCTTTTCGCGATTTGATGTTCAGTTTTGAAAAAATACTGCTCACATGCGATTTTACGGTGCTGAGTTCGATATTACAGGCGTCCGAAATTTCCTGATTCGTGGCTCCTTTTTGCAGTAATTCAAAGATCCTTCGTTCCTGAACGCTGAGTTTTTTTATTTTACTGTTTCTTCTGTTTCTCACGACGACAATCACCGAAAGGATACTTCCCAGCCCCAGGAATATCAGGGCATAAGGCCACCAGGGTTTTTCCGAAACAGGGAATTGTCTTCGAAAGGATTTGAAATAGGCGCTCCCGTTGCCGCTCCATTTGGACAGATACCGCTTATAATAAGCAGGATCTTTTTTGTAATCGGAAAGAAAATCCGTTTGATACAAGGCAAAAAGAGAAACCAGCGGGTTATCGCAGGTGTCTGCTATTTGTTTCAATTTCTCCGAAACCACCTCTTGAATGAATTCCTTTTTGATCAATGAATGTTCATAATCAATGGAATTCGGATAATCAGACAGGTTCGTAATATATTCCATGGTTTTCAGATACGGCGCGTCGGAGATAGACAAATTTTGAAACACGGGTTTCCCTAAGGTATTGTGGATCTCAATTTGTGAGTTTCGATTCGCCACAAGGAAGCAGTAATTTTCATCCAAACCGCCAATGATCAATGATGCCGGCGGATCTCCTTTTTTTACCACCTGTAAGCGCAGCAGACACCATCCCGCCGGCAGGCTGTCCAGTTTCAGGGTAAATCTGCCCAGGCGGTCGATGGGGGCACTGCCAATGATCATATTGTCCGATACGGCAAATTCCTTCTCAAAATTTCCGATCAGCGACAGATAAACGGTCCGGTTCCAGGTGCTGTCAAGTAATAAGGTTCCCCGGATGTATCCTGAAGTGCCGGCAAAGACACGGAGACTGAAACCGGCACTCAGGATCAGGGTGATGACAATATTTCTGAACAGATTACGCATCAGATGGCTGGTTTTATATACTGGGCCACCGAAATATGAATTTGGCCCTTTGATTTTTTAGGTTTAATTTTTACTTCCCAGTCTCCGGTATCCGGCGAATTAATGATCTTGTTCAGGGAACCTGAAGTGTTGCCCGAAAACACGTTGGTTTTGGGCGCTTTCACCTCACGATGCTCTAAAGACAACTCACCCTCTTTTTGCCCTCTGGGATTGAAAATCTCAATCAAAACATTGCCCGCATTGATTTCGCCGCCCAGGTTAAAAAACAGGGTATTGCTGTGGGTTACTTTTAAAATTACTGATCGGGTCTTGGAGTCCTTGCCGGAAAGAATGATGTTTTCATCCATGAGATTCTTAACACTGTTCTTCCATTCTTCAGCCATTTTTAGCTGTTTCTCTGCCAATTTTTTTTGGACGATCGCCATCTTGCGCGCCACCTCGTCCATTCGTTTTTTGAATTCTTTTGAATTCAACTTTTTCTCCAGCTCCAGCTGCTGCTTCTCCGTCATTTGCCTTTGAATTTCAGAGAGCTGCATTTGTTTTTGGGCCATTTTAAGTTGTTCCTGTAACTGTAAAAACATTTGTGCTTTCTGCGTTTCAAATTCCTGCATTCTTTTGTTTAATTCCTTCTCGGATAGGCCCAGGGCTTCCAGCTGTTTTTTATAGGCTTCTTTGTTGATCTGCCAGCTTTTTTCCGGAGAAAAATAAACCTTCACCGGTGGAGGAGCGGGGATCTGTGGATAATTGGGTGAATTCAAGGAGTCTTTCTGTAAGGTATCTTGTGACGCCTGACCGAAAGCAAAACTGCTGCTGATCATCAGCCCCAGTAATAATAAAATTGCTCTGTTTTTCATGGTAATAGGATTTAATGGTTCATAAAACATTTGTGAGCAAAATTATTTCAGGTATCTCTTTGTAAAGGTATGATTTTGGTCGGAAAAAAGTAGGATCGGGGGATGAAATAAGCAGTTTGGTTTTTTTTCAGTAGCGGAATGTAGCGGTTTTCAGAATGAACTATAACATTAATTAAGTTGATTTCGCCTTTCGATTATCGTATTTTTGTTAGAAAGTCACAACAAAATTTAATATCCATGATTTTAAAGAAATATTTTTTCATCTCCGTTTTAGTCCTTGGTTTTGCTTTGCCGGGCCAGGCCCGGCCGGGGATGTTGTCCAGGGGTGCTGTGGCCCCCATGTTTAAAGCGAAAGCCACACAGGCAGGGCATGAATTTGAGTTTTCCCTGAAGAAAGCCCTCACCAAAGGACCGGTGGTGGTCTATTTCTTCCCGGCCGCTTATACCGGCGGCTGTGATCTGGAAGCCCATACTTTCGCTGCGCTCAAGGATCAATTCAAAGCAGCCGGCGCTACCGTGATCGGGGTGTCTGCCGATGACATCCAGCGCCTGAATTCTTTCTCCACAGATCCAAGTTATTGTGCCGGCAAGTTCCCGGTCGCTTCCGATCCGGAAGGCAAGATTGCGGCATCCTATGGTCTGAAACTGATCCCGCCCCAGCCGGGCGTTAAGGATGTACGGGGAAAGCTCGTCACGCACGGTTTTATTCCAAGAACCACCTTCGTGATCAACAAAAAAGGCATTATCGTGGCCACCTTTTCGTCAAGAATCGATCACATCGCTCCGGACGAACATGTGAAAAAAGCCCTCGCCATTGTAAAAGGATTGTGATTTAAATGAAATCGTTGCAGAGACTTCCTGAAGGAAGTCTCTGCAACGATTAACAGGCAAACCCTTGTCTGACAGCTGTCTGACTAGGTCTTCTATTTCCCGTTCAGGATGTCCATCTGATGGTTGATGGATTCCTGGTGGATGGCTTTGAAAGCATCGTTGATAAACTGGCGGCTCAACCCTTTTTTGGCGCCTTTTTCAATGCTTTTGTAGATGATCTCCTCCCAGCGCGTGTTCTGCAACACGGCAATGTTATTTTTCTTTTTGTATTCGCCGATGGATTTCACGATTTGCATCCGGCTTTCGATGATGTCCAGCAACTGATCGTCGAGCCAGTCGATTTTCTGGCGGAGTTCGTCCAGGGTATTCAACTGGGTTTCATCATGCGGCAGCGGGTCGCGCAAGACCAGGTTGCTCAGCAGCTCACCCAGTTCCTGAGGCGTGATCTGCTGTTTGGCATCGCTCCAGGCTTCTTTGGGATTGCAGTGCGATTCGATCATCAGTCCGTCGTAGTTCAGATCCATGGCCCTTTGCGAGATGTCCAGCAACAGGTCGGCGGAACCGCCGATGTGGCTCGGGTCGTTGATCATCGGGATTTCCGGCAACCGGCTTTTCATCTCGATGGGGATCTGCCACATGGGCAAGTTGCGGTACAGGGATTTCTCGTAAGTGGAAAAACCGCGGTGCACCAGGCCGATCTTGCTGATCCCGGCGTTGGCAATGCGCTCCACGGCGCCCACCCACAATTCCAGATCCGGATTCACGGGATTTTTGATCAGCACCCCGATGTCGGCGCCTTTGATGGCATTGGCAATCTCCTGCATGGCAAAGGGATTGGCGGTGGTCCGGGCGCCGATCCACAGGACGTCAACGCCGAATTTCAGCGCTTCGTACACGTGTTTGGTGTTGGCAACTTCCACGGTGATGGGAAGCCCCGTTTCCTGCTTTACTTTCTTCAGCCAGGGCAGCCCCTTGGAACCGACGCCTTCGAAGGAATTGGGCCGGGTTCTGGGTTTCCAGATGCCCGCACGGTACATATCCACCTTGCCGGTTTCTTTCAGCCCGATGGCGGTTTCCATCACCTGCTTTTCTGATTCTGCACTGCACGGACCGGCAATTACCAGCGGTCTTTGATGGTATTCTTCCCACTGGGAAAGCGGTTTTATGTCTGCTTGAATGGTCATGATCGTAATGATTAAAGTATTTTTTGAATTTTATTGGATTCGTGAATTAAATCGGTCAGCTGTTGATGGTCCTTTTTTTGAATGGCATTCCTGAACTGATTCAGTTTGCTGATGTAGGTGTCGAGTACTTCCAGCACATAATCCGAGTTCTGGTCGAAGACGGGAACCCACATTTCGGCAGAGCTTTTGGCCAGCCGGACGGTAGAAGCAAAACCACCGCTGGCGAGGTCCAGGATGCGCTTTTCATCTTTTTCCTTTTCCAACACGGCCAGCGACAGGGCAAAGGAAGTGAGGTGCGAAATGTGCGAAACGTAAGCGGCACTGACATCATGTTCGTGGGCATTCATGTAAATAACCTTCATGTGCAGGGTTTCATACATCTGTTTGATAACGGATATCGCCTGCAGCGAGCTGTCACGATGGTCGCAGATGATGGCGGTTTTGTAATCGAACAGGCGGCTGATGGCTGCCAGCGGCCCGGAGAACTCCGTTCCGGCCATGGGATGCGAAGCCACGTACTGCTTGCGGTTCGGATGGTTCTTCACTGCTTCAGCCAGTCCCGCCTTGGTAGAGCCCACATCGGTCACCACTTTTGCCGTGCCTGCGCAGAGGTCCAGCACTTCCGGCAGCAGTTTTTTCGTGATGTCGATGGGCGTGGCCAGCACGATCAGGTCGGATTGTGCCACCGCCTTTTCCAGCGTCGTCGTCTTGTCCACCAGCTGGCTGAGCCGGGCGATGTTGGCATGCTGCACGTTGTTGTCCACCCCGATGACGACGTCGGCAAATCCGCGCTTTTTCAAATCCAGCGCCAGCGAGCCGCCGATCAATCCGATGCCTACAACACTTACTTTCATTCCTTTCTGTTTTTCTTCTGTCATGTTAAATGGTTGTCTGAAACACCTTTTCGGTTTTTGAAAATGTTTTTTTGATCCGGACTTCGGCTTCTTTCAGCCGGGCTTCCTCTGCACACAGCGACAAACGGATGTAACCTTCCCCTCCGCTCCCGAAGATGAATCCGGGGGTCATGAAAACCGAGCTTTCTTTTAATACCTTGTCGGAGAAAATTTCGGAGCCTGCGTAATGTGACGGTATTTTTGCCCATACGAACATCCCGGTCTGGTTGCGATCGTAGGTGCATTCCAGATGATCCAGCATCCGGAAAATGTGTTGCTGCCGCTCCCTGTACACCCGGTTGACATCGGCAAACCAGTGGTCATCTTCCTTTAACGCTTCGGCGGCAGCCATCTGCAACGGCTTGAACATCCCGGAGTCCATGTTGCTTTTTACTTTTAGGACAGACTGGATGTATTCCTGATGACCCCCGATCATCCCCACGCGCCATCCGGCCATGTTGTGCGATTTGCTCAGCGAGTTCATTTCCAGCGCGACTTCTTTGGCTTCCGGAATGCTGAGCAAACTCAGATGGTCTTCATTCAGGATGAAGCTGTAGGGATTGTCGTTGACGATCAAAATATCGTTCCTGTGACCGAAAGCAATCAGCTCCTGGAAGAGCTTTTTTGTGGCCCTGGCGCCCGTGGGCATGTTGGGATAGTTGACCCACATCAGCTTCACACCGGACAGGTCCGTGTTTTCGAGGGCTTCCAGATCGGGAAGCCAGCCGTTGGCTTCTTTCAGTTCATAATACCTGAGGTCCGCGCCTACCAGCCTGGAAACGGCGGCATAAGCCGGATAACCGGGATTGGGAACCAGCACGCCGTCGCCGGGATTCAGAAACGCCAGGGAAATGTGCATGATGCCTTCCTTGGAACCCATCAACGGCAGAACCTCCGAAGCGGGATCCAAAACCACGTGGAAATACTTCTGATACCACCGGGCAAAAGATTCGCGCAAAGCAGGAATGCCCACATAGCTCTGATAAGCATGGTTGTCTTTGTTTCTGCTTTCGCTGACCAGGGTTTCCACCGTGTTGTGCGAAGGCGCCATGTCGGGACTTCCGATGCCCAGGTTGATGACATCGAGACCACGCGCGTTCAGGTCGGCGATCTCTTTCAGCTTGCGCGAAAAATAGTATTCGCTCACGCTCTGCAATCGGTCTGCGGTTTTAATTTTCATAGTATTTCTCTCCTTTCTCGTATTCTCCCAGAATTTTTAATTCACTGATCAAAGGCCTGATGGCGTTGATGGCCCGTTTGTAATTTTCGTAATCGTCGAAATTCAAATCCACATAAAACAAATATTCCCATTCCTGTCCTACGATGGGCAGCGACTGGATCTTGGTCAGGTCGATCTTGTAAAAAGCCAGCACCGACAGAACCTGTGAAAGCCGCCCCTGCTCATGGGGCAGGATGAAATAAACCGAAGATTTGTTGATCGCTTTTCCGTTGCGGCTTTTCTGATAATTCCTTCTGCTGGAGATGACCAGGAACCGGGTGAAGTTTTTCTTGTTCGTTTCGATGCCTTCGGCGATGATGTCCAGGTTGTAAAGCCGGGCGGCCAGGCGACTGGCGATGGCAGCGGCTTTTGTTTTCTGGTTCTCGCTGATCCACTGGGCACTCAGTGCCGTGTCTTCCGCATCCACCAGCTGGACGCCTTTGTGCCGCAGCGGATCGAGGAACTCTTTGCACTGCTGGATGGCCATGGGGTGAGAGTACACCTTTTTGATGTCCTTGAGCTGTCTTCCCGGCAGGGCCAGCAAATGCTGTTCGATGCGCAGGTACACTTCCCCCAGCACTTTCAGCCCCGAATCTTTCAACAGGGTGTAGTTGGGCAAAATGCTTCCCGCGATGGAATTCTCGATGGCCACCATCCCGTATTGTGCTTTCTGGAACTGCAGCGTATCGAATAACTCGGCAAAAGTGCTGCAGGGAACCACCTCGTATTTTTGTCCTTCGAAGTATTTCTCGATGGCGCTCTCGTGGAACGCACCCTAGACCCCCTGCATGGCAATTTTCATCATTTTTCTGTGTTTTTGGCAAAAAAAAAGAGTCCCGAAATTTCTCTCGGGACTCAACAGTATCTTGTTTTATTTTTAATTCAGATCAACACATGCCTTATCCCTGTTCACTTTTAAAATAAAAGTAAAAGAAGAAATAAAAGCGATAAGACCTGGTATGTTTCATTGTCGTATTCTAACGAGGCAAATGTAAATAAATATCTTTCAATCCAACGTTTTTCGAAAAAAAGTTTGGGTTAAATTTTATTAATACGTGGTAATACCTTTAAAAACAACAAGTTATTTGTTGTTGATATTATAAAGACTTTGATGATCTTTAAAGTTTTTCAGTCCTTTTTTCAGGAAGGCCACAAAGTGATCGGGATTCAGATCATAGGCCGTGGGCTGGGTCAGGACGTTGCCGTCGTTGTCCATCAGTACGTAAAACGGCTGGGCATTCACCCCGAATTTGGTGATCTGGAAATCGGCATCCTTGGCCCCCAGCGTCTTCTTCCACTTCCCGTCGTAGGTCGATTTGATCCATTCCGACTGGGGAAGTTTGTATTTGTCATCCACATACAATGCCAGGATCACATAATCTTTTCTCAGAATATTCAGCACCTTGGGATCGGACCAGACATTGGCTTCCATTTCGCGGCAGTTCACGCAGCCGTGGCCGGTGAAGTCGATAAATATGGGTTTGTTCTGCTCTTTGGAGCATGCTACTGCCTGATCGTAATCGAAATATCCCTGTAAGCCCAGCGGCAACTCCAGGAAGTTGTGGTATTTCGGGGTGGCACAGATTTCAGCAGGCGCCGTAGGGGCGTTCCCTGTAGAAAATTCCTGAACGTTCTGCCGGATCACCGCATTCAGATCAAAGTCCATGGTGGTGCGCGGCGGCAAATATCCTGACAGCGCTTTCAAAGGTGCTCCGAACATTCCGGGGATCAGATACACCACAAAACTGAAGGTGATGATGGCCAGCATCAATCGGGGAACCGTCACATGCGGCATGTCATCGTCATAGGCAAATTTGATCTTTCCCAAAAGGTAAAATCCCAGCAGGGTGAAGATCACGATCCACAAAGCCAGATATACTTCCCGGTTCAACAGGTGCCAGTGGTAGGTCTGATCGGCGATGCTGAGGAATTTCAGCGCCAGCGCCAACTCCAAAAATCCCAGCACGACTTTTACCGCGTTGAGCCAGCCGCCGGATTTCGGCAAACCCGAAAGCCAGGACGGGAAAAAGGCAAACAGGGTAAACGGCAGGGCAAAGGCCAATGAAAAGCCGAACATCCCCACGATGGGTTTGATGACAGCGCCTCCGGCGGATTCCACAAGAATGGTTCCCACGATGGGCCCCGTGCAGCTGAAAGATACCAGCACCAGCGTCAACGCCATGAATACCGGTCCCATGAATCCACCCCGGTCGGCCCCTTCATCGGATTTGTTTACCAGCTTGTGGGGCAGGGTGATCTCGAAGAGTCCGAAGAAAGACAGCGCAAAAATCAGGAAAATCGAAAAGAACAACAGATTGGGCAGCCAGTGGGTGCTCAGGAAATTTGCAATGTTCGGGCCTGCAACCACCGCCAGCACCGAACCGACAAAGGTATAGATGATGATGATGCTCAATCCGTACAACAAGGCCTGGAACTTACTCTTTGCCTTGCTTTTGCCTTCTTTCATGAAAAAGCTCACGGTCATGGGGATCATCGGGAACACACAAGGCGTTAAAATTCCGATCAGTCCGCCGAGGAAGGCTACGATAAAAAATCCCCACAGGGATTTTTTATTTCCGCCGATGGTGATCTTACTGCTTCCGCTGTCGGTGGCCGAGATCACGGCCTGTGCCGGCGTACTCATCTGGCCGAGGGTAAACGAAAAATCCAGATCCTGCGGCGGCAGGCACTGGGTGTCGTTACAGCTCATAAAGGTGACGGCGCCTTTCACCACAGCCCCTTTCGCCTTCAGTTTCACTTTCTGGATAAAAGTAGCGCTGTCGTTATAAAACTTCAGATTCATCTGGAAGTTTTTGTCGTATTCTTTGATGACCTTGCCTTTTTCCAGCACTTTCCCTTCCAGGGTAAAGGCACTGTCTTTATCGAATTTAAAAGTGGTGGCAGGCGGCGCCATGGGGATGTCCTGAGAATAGAGGTGCCAGGGTTCCTGAATGGCGGCTTTAAAGATCAGCTCATATTCCTGAGGTGCGATCTGTTTTGAATGATAGGTCCAGGATACGGGATTTTCGATCTGTGCCGAAGCGGAAAATGCCAGCAGCAACAACCCGGAAAGCAGCAACAACAATCGTTTCATAGAATGTCTGAATAAGAGAATTTGAATCAAATTTTGACAAAAATACACTATTCTCAGTATCGGATTGCCCGTAAAAACCCGTAAAAATGTGAAAAAGCCTTATTTTAAGGAAATTTTCAGGACCCTGCGGGTTTGTTTGCTTACGCGAAACAGGTTGGAAGCACGGTGTCCGACGATCCAGAGGATCCGGTCGTCCATCACCAGCAAACGGATCTTTTCTTTTTCGAACCGGCTGAATTTCTGATCGATCAAATAATCGCTCACCAGCTTGCTGCCCCGCATCCCGAAAGGAATAAAACGGTCGCCTTCCATCCAGGGACGCAAATGCAGGGGGAAACGGATTTTGTCCGCATCGAAATAAGCGACTGCCGCATTTTTTTCGAAAGAGAACTCCGGCGTGTTGGCCACGATCTCCCATTTCAGTGGCATGGGACTTTCCATAGCTCCTTCGGGTTCCTGCAGCAGCCATTCCCTGGCCTGTGGTTCCACCGTTTGTTTGACGATGAGTTTTTCTCTGTCGATGAGCAGGGTGAACTGGTCGGCATAGAACAGGGAGCCGGTCTGGCCCGAATCCAGGGCTTTCACCATCTGGTCGGTGGTGGAGCGGTTGAAGCCGAAATCTTCCAGGAGGTAGAAAAGCCAGCTGCTCAAAGGCTGCAGCCGACGCAGTTTTTTGAGATCAAGGCAGCGGGTTTCTTCATTCCGGCGGAAAACCTCCTTTTTTTTCTCCTCCAGCATCTGCCGGAAAAGCAATTCCTCTTCTTTCAGCTTTTCCATGCTGTGATGCAGGGCCTGGGTAGCCCCGGGAAATTTTTTGTCAAAATAAGGCAGAAAATGGTGCCGGACGCGGTTGCGGATGTAGTCGTCGGTGGCATTGGTGGAGTCTTCGCGGAAAGCCAGCTTGTTTTTTCGCGCATAAGCCAGGATCTCCTTGCGGGAGGCAAAAAGCAGCGGCCGGAAATAACGATCCCGCTGTAGCGGAATGCCCCGCAACCCGCTCAAACCGGAGCTGCGCAGCAATTTGATGAAAAAAGTCTCTTCGTCGTCGTTGCGGTTGTGCCCCACGGCGACTTTCTGATAATGTTCCTTTTGGCATACTTCCTCAAACCAGTCATATCGCAGGTCGCGGGCGGCCATTTCTATGCTGATGCCCTTTTCTTTGGCATAAGCCCGGGTATCAAATCTTTTTACAAAAACCGGGATGTCGTATTGTTGGGCGAGGGTTCGGACAAAGGCCTCATCGCCGTCGGATTCCTCCCCGCGCAACTGAAAATTGCAGTGCGCGATGGCCATTTCAAAGTGCGTCTTCGAGAACAAATGCAGCATCACCACGGAGTCCACGCCGCCGCTCACGGCCAGCAGGATCTTTTCCCCGGCCCGGCACAACCGGTGCGCATCGATATATTTCAGAAAGGCTTCCTTCATTCCCAACAAAGTTAAAAAAAGAGGCTACATCCTGACACGGTCATTTGTTTCGGGATCCGGTAGGCCATTTCAGAACCAACCGTGCGAAAAATGCTGCATAGGATCACTGCGGCTGATACCGGCTGAGGATCTTTTGTTTTTCAACGGCATCGATGAGGCGTACCATATTGGTGGTTCCCCTTTTTCCGGTACGGGAACCCATGGTAATGATGTAATCGTCCCGGATGTCCACCTGCTGCAGGAACTGATAGATCATTTTGGTTTCGCTGACATCCCTTTTGATGATAAAGGTCTTTCTGACGCCCCAAACCAGGGCCAGGCGATTTTTCAGCCTTTCGTTGAAGGTGATGGCAAAAATGTCCTTTTTCGGTCTGAATTTGGAGATTTGCCTGACAATGGCTCCGGTGGTGGAGATGCTGGCGATGGCTTTGCATTTCACAAACTGAGAAAGATCGGCGGCGGCATGGGCAAAAGCTTCCTCCTTGGTATAGCCGGCATCTTTCTGGAACGAAAAGTTCTTTTCCGTCGTTAACAGCGTGTGCGCCATGACCTTCACGGCATCCACCGGAAATTCGCCTACCGCCGTTTCGTCGGAAAGCATCACCGCATCGGTGCCGTCGAAAACGGCGTTGGCGATGTCGGAGATCTCCGCGCGGGTAGGCGAGGGGGCATGCAGCATGGAGGTCAGCATCTGGGTGGCGGTGATCACCGGCAGGGCGTGGGCGTTGGCTTTCCGGATGATCTCTTTTTGCAGCGCCGGCAGCACGAACAATCCGGCTTCCACACCCAGATCACCACGGGCAACCATCAGTCCGTTCACTTCCGTGAGGATATCATCCAGATTCTTCAACGCCGATTTTCTTTCGATCTTGGCGATGACCCAGGCATCGGAGTCGTTTTCTTCGAGGATCTTTTTGGCGTCCAGAATGTCCTGTTTGGTCTCTACAAAACAAAACGCCACCAGGTCGATGCCGATCTTTGCACCGAAACGCAGATCGTCTTTGTCTTTTTCTGTCAGCGCCGACATCTTGATGCCGGCCTTGGGAATGTTCACCCCTTTGCCTTCGCGGAGCATGCCCCGGGTCAGCGCCTTTAACTCCAGTTTGTCCTTTTCTTTTACTTCCACACGGGCTTTGACGGTCCCGTCGGCAAAGTACACTTCATCGCCTTCGTTCAGCTGGTCGATCAGCTGCGGGTAGGTGATGCTGAAGGTATCGCCGCTGGCGGTTTTGGCCATGGTCAGCGTGTCGCCTTTTTTGATCTCGTGAATCCCTGTCATACCCTTGATCCGGAACTTGGGGCCGCTGATGTCCTGCATGATGGCCACAACTTTTCCCTGTTTTTCGGCACATTCACGGATCCTCTGAAAGCTCTTCAGGTGGCTTTCGTGGGTACCGTAAGAGAAATTCAACCTGAAAATATTGACGCCTGCCCGGATCAGTTTGTTGATCGTGGAGATATTGTCACTGGCAGGACCTAACGTGGCAACGATTTTCGCCTTTCTTGCCATAATACGAAATAATTTTGACTACAAAAGTACGGTTAAAATTGATTTCTGTCCCCCGAAACAACCGGAGTCCTTCGGATGCCGGTTCAGGGAAAATTCTTCGTTTTCACCCGATGATCGTTAGTGTGTTGAAATTCTTGACGATGCTTTTTCTTTGAAATCGATTGCATCTAAGTATGTCTTTTTATGGATATGCGTTATTTGCCCACCATCGACCATCATACATCATTACAAAAAAAAGCTGCCCCAAAATTTTGAGA
Organism: Candidatus Sulfidibacterium sp.; assembly: GCA_046706345.1. GTDB lineage: Bacteria > Bacteroidota > Bacteroidia > Bacteroidales > F082 > Sulfidibacterium. Next base: position 1,607 of record JBJKPL010000011.1, on the reverse strand, counting down.
CAGCTTTCGAGTAATTGTCGTGATTTCTTTTATAAAGCGCCTTCGTCATAGGCTTTTTCGCCATGGATGGCAAAGTCGAGTCCGAGGTCCTCATCTTCGCTTTTTACGCGGACATGGGTGATCTTATTGATCAGGAACAGCATGAGGTACGTAAACACGAACGCGTAGGCGGCGCCTGCAAGCACTGAAATGGTTTCCTTGGCGAAGAAAGCCACATTGCCCTGGATCAAACCGCTTTGACCGTTGATGGCGGATGACGCGAAAACACCGAGCAGGATCATGCCGGTGACACCGCCCATACCATGAACGCCCCACACATCCAACGCGTCGTCCCATCCCAATTTGTTCTTGAGACTAACGCAAAGGTAGGTAACGGTGGAAGCGGTAATACCGATGATAATGGCGGCCCACAGCGGCACAAATCCGGCAGCCGGAGTAATGGTAGCCAACCCGGCCACGGAACCCGTCAGCAGTCCAACAAATTTCGGTTTTCCGACATGCACCCATTCAATGACCAGCCAGGTAACGGCGGCAAAGGAAGCGGCAACGTCGGTATTCAGGAAAGCCAGGGTGGTGATGTCATCCACTTTCAATTCGCTCCCGGCGTTGAAGCCGTACCATCCAAACCACAACAAACCGGTTCCGATGGCCACCAGCGGAATGCTGTTGGGTGGCGACTGACGGTCGTGGCGTTTTCCGACATAGAAAACAGAAGCCAGGGCAGCAAAACCGGCAATGGCATGGACCACCAGGCCCCCGGCAAAATCTTCAACACCCCAACTGGCCAACAAACCGCCGCCCCATACCATATGGACGAAAGGATAATAAACGAAAATTTGCCAGAAAACCAGGAAAAACAGATAGGCTTTAAAAGTAACCCGGTTTACAAAGGCTCCCGTAATCAGGGCCGGGGTGATGATGGCAAACATCATCTGATAAGCTACGAAAATAAAAGTCGGATACTTGCCGCCTGCACCCTGAAATGCAGATGAAAACGGAACCCCGTTCAGGAAAGCCTGATGAAAGTTCCCGAAAATTTCTCCCTGACCGCCACTGAAGCACAATGAATAGCCAAAGGCGATCCAAAGCACGGTTGTAATTCCCAACGATGCGAAGGTTTGAATCATGATCCCCAGAATGTTTCGTTTGCTGGCCAGCCCACCATAGAAAAAGGCGAGCCCCGGTGTCATCAGCATCACAAGACTGGTCGACAGGATCATAAACGTAGTTGTCCCTGTATCAAACATAATTTTTTGAGTTTAGTTATTTAATAACATTGATTTTCAGCAATTTTTGCCAAAACCTGCCAAATATAGGTGGTATCTCAATGTACTTCCCTAGGGGCAATCCCTTAAATTTTGCTAAGGGAAATACATAGAAAATCAGAGTTAAATTATGATGAAAATTGATTTTAAGTTGTTAATGATCAGTCATTAACAACGTTATTAGGGATAAAAACAAAAGAGGGATGTTTCCAAAACACCCTTCTTTCGATCATTTATAATTAAGGAATTGTCGTTTTCGATCTAAAAACTGTTGACCAGTTCTTTGGTTTGGCGGAGTTCTTTGTAAAGTTTCTCCGCGTGCTGATAATACAGGCTCTGTTG
>JBJKPL010000010.1:0-14199 GCA_046706345.1 Candidatus Sulfidibacterium sp. | reverse complement strand
GGTGGGGGTACTGAAAACGCTGGGTGCCGGCAACCGGTTGATCCGTCGGGTATTTTTATACAAAGCAGCCTATATCATCGGTCTTGGCATGCTTTGGGGCAATCTTATCGGGATGGCGTTTTATTTCCTTCAGGAACGCTTCCGGATCTTTAAACTGGACCCCAAAAGCTACTATGTTTCCTATGTTCCCGTAGAACTGCATCTCAGCTACTGGTTGTTGCTCAATGGCGGGACTTTTCTGGTCTGTTTGCTGATGCTTGTGCTGCCGTCGTATTACATTACCCGCATCCGGCCCGCCCGCGCCCTGCGGTACGAATAGCCGGGCAAAAAAAAAGTACCACTGCAAGCAATGGTACTTTTTAGCCTCTGAAGGTTTGTTTTACTTCTTTTCTTCCTTTTTGGCAGTTGGGGCACTTTTTTTAGCGACTGGTTTGTGCATGGCCGTTTTGCTGTGGTGCATTGTGGCTTTGGTTCCTTTTTTGGCAACCCCTTTGTGGGTGGCATGCTTGCTGTGGTTTACCGTTGCCCTGGTTCCTTTTTTTGCAACGGTTTTGTGAGCCGTGGCAGCGTGATGAACCGTTGCTTTTTTGTACACTTTGTGATGCACGGTCTTGGTAGCTTTTTTAGCGGGGGTAGTTTTTACCTTGGCAGTTTTTTCTGCCTTAACTGCAGTATTGCCGTTGGTTTGAGCCTGAGCGAAACTTACGGTAAATAAAACTGCTAACACCAAAATGTGTTTTTTCATATACTATTAAATTAAGTTAAATGAGTGGCAAATGTATTTCTGTTTCCCGTCCGCTCAATCCGGGTGAATTGTTAATTATCGTTAATTTTTAATAGAAATTAATAACTTGAAAAAGTGATTATTATTGTCTTTTTCTGTAATTTTTTCTGCCGGATAAGTCCCTGGCTTTAAAGAAAATTCTTCCGGCAACGGCCGGAATAACGGCGGCTCCTTACAGCGCATGAATGCCTTTGTCTGGTCCTGAAAGAAACAAGTTGTCGGACTTGAAGCTTTCATCCAAAAATGCGTATTTTTACCTGTGGCTTTCACCAAGGCCCGCGGTAGCTCTTTTTATAGTAAAATTTTTTATCATGAGTAAATCAAACGGACATAAGGAAGGACAATGCGCAGTTTGCGGAAAGAATTACCCCATGAAAGACCTGGTAAAGGGTGAAACCATCCGGGATCAGGTGGAGGATTTGATCCGGAAGGATAAACCCGACTGGGTTTCTGAGAATTATATTTGCGAAAACGACCTGGCTGCCTACCGGTTAAAATATGTGCAGAATATCTTACATGATGAAAAAGGGGCCTTGTCCGAGTTGGAGGAAAATGTGCTGCAGAACATGGCCCGTCATGAACTGGTATCCGAGAATATCGAAAGCCAGTTTGACCGGAAGTGGAGTTTCGGAGAACGGTTGTCGGACAAGATCGCCGAATTCGGGGGCAGCTGGACATTTATCCTCGTGTTTGCCGGTTTTATGTTTGTGTGGATCGTCATCAATTCGCTGGTGCTGATCTTAAAACCTTTCGACCCCTATCCGTTCATCCTGCTGAACCTCTTGTTATCGACGCTGGCTGCACTCCAGGCACCCATCATCATGATGAGCCAGAACCGGCAGGAAGCCAAGGACCGGATGCGTTCGCAATATGATTACAAGGTAAACCTGAAAGCGGAACTTGAGGTCAGGACCCTGCATGAAAAAGTGGACCACCTGCTCACCCATCAGTGGAACAAACTGATGGAGATCCAGGAGTTGCAGATGGAACTATTGAACGAGATCGCCGAAAGGGAAGGAAAATAAAGCGAGGTACGTATTTTTTAATGCTGTTGTATCTATGGATAAAAATGATTTCAAAACCCTGCAATTAGGGCAGATCATGGATCTGGAAGCCGGAGAAAGTGTTTACCTCGAGGTAGCCCATGCGCAGATATGGCTGCGCAAAACCGAACAAACCACGGAGCTCTTCTACCAGTATCAAACCAAAAAGAAAAACCCGTTGCCACCCAAGGATGCCATCTGGAGCAAATGGGTCACCATGGACAAGAAGATCCATGTTGGATTTTTGCCCTGTCTTCCGGAGTTGCCGGTACAGCTGACTTTCCGGGAGCCCTTGTTTATCCCGGAAGGGAATGAAATCTCTTTTTATTACCTGTTCCCCGCCTGGATCTCGGTGAATCTGGGCAAGCAGCTGGACATCCCGCTGGGCGAGTTTCCTTCGGTGCAGCTTTCGCATACCTGGAGCGGCAACTTCTTTGAAGGTGAGCTGATCTACGAGGACTTCCCGGAAATTTATTTTGAGCGACCCAAAGATGTGGATCCCGGAAAACTGACCTGTCCCGTAACGATCATCAACAAGGGTAGTTCCAATCTGGTCGCCGACAAGCAGATCCTGCGGCTTGAAAACCTGGGTGTTTTTTCCGACGGGCAACAATTCTGGACTCATAAAACCCAGTTCGAGTATACCCGCAACAGCGAGCTCAGCGATGTTCATTTCACCCAGAATTATCTGAAATCCCTCGGCAAATTTTCCATCGTGCAAAAAGCCAGGAACCGGGATAAGAAAAGTGTCCTGCTGAAAAAAGTGAACCCCATCAAGATGCACCATACCATTAGTTTACCCAATCGTTAAAATTTACTGTGATGAAGACTACAAATACCAATTTTCTTGCTTTTTTGTCTAAGATCGATCCCATTGTATTGTTGCGTGCCGGCATTCTGCTGATCGTGGGCGTGGCCGTAACCATGTGGTTGGGGAAATTCATCAAAAAACAGGTGGGCAAGAGATATTCGCCGCATGTGGGGTTGCTGGCAAGCCGCTTTTTCGTATATACCTTTTTGGTGCTCATCATCATCTCGTTTTTAAAAACGCTGGGCTTTGAAGTAGGCGCCCTGCTGGGGACGGCAGGCGTTATCGGTATTGCCATCGGCTTTGCTTCACAAACCAGCGTTTCGAACATCATCAGCGGGTTGTTCCTCATCGGTGAGCGTCCCTTTGAGCTCAACGACATCGTCAGTGTGAACGACCACACCGGCGTGGTGATCTCCATCGACCTGCTGTCCATTAAGTTGCGGACTTTCGACAACCGCTATGTGCGCATTCCCAACGAAATGCTCATCAAAACACCGTTTACCAATGTCACCCGGTTTCCCATCCGCAGGATCGACCTGCAGATCGGGGTGGCCTATAAAGAAGACCTGAAAAAAGTGCGTGCCGTGTTGATGGAAATTGCCAAAAACGAGCCCGACTGTCTGAATTATCCCGAGCCCATGGCGGTGTTCAATGATTTCGGAAATTCTTCTCTCGACTTGCTTTTCTATGTTTGGAGCACCAAGCAAAACTGGGTCAAGGTAAAGAATGCCCTGATGGATGCCATCAAGGAACGATTCGACGAAGAAGGCATCGAGATCCCATTCCCGCATGTTTCCGTTTATACGGGCTCTGTGACCGAACCCATGCCAGTCAGAATGGTGCCTGATGAGAAAAAGTGATCTAAATCGCAATTTTTTCATCGCGATGAGGGGGTACCAAAAGCACTTCCCTGACGTTTTTTTTGACGCGAATTATTCCGGTGATGAAAAACGGGCCGAAAAAATCATGTTTATATGTTGTAATGTGTTGTGAAATAAATTGTTGCATGGTAATAAAAAAATAAAACAATTGGAACAATTTGATGAATTTTGATATAATTTTGCAGAAAAATTAGGCGTAATAATAGATAAAATTTTTAGTAAAAAATTAACCTGAAAAATTATTCATATTCTCTTTTAAAGAGATGAAAACTAAAAAATTACGTTTGTCAACTTCTTCTTCGTTGCAAGAGGATTTTGACGACCCTCCGCCATCAGGCCGAGTCGCCATTAACCCAACACCATTTCTTGAAAACCATTCCCTGAAGGAATCCGGAAATTTTGTTGTTTCTGAACATTCTTTACAATTCCTCGAAACTCATTTCCCCGGCACCACCCTGGCCGAATGGACTGACTGGAAGTGGCAGGTAAGGCACAGCTTTACTTCCTTCGACCAGCTGGAGAAAGTGTTGCATCTCTCGGACGAAGAAAGGGGATTTAAAGAACAGGCCTTACATTTACCCATCCGGGTAACGCCCTATTATGCCAGCTTGCTGGATCAATATGATGCTTTACAACCGTTGCGTCGCACCATGGTTCCCGTACTGGATGAGCTGATCGTTTCCAAAGGGGAGGAGTCCGATCCGCTGGGCGAGGAACATGACAGTCCGGTGCCCCTGATCGTGCATCGTTATCCCGATCGTGTGTTGTTCCTGGTTACCGGTTTTTGCTCTGCTTTTTGCCGGTATTGTACCCGTACGCACATGATATCCAAGAAGGATAAGATGCATGCCGGCACGGCGCAGATCGATCGGGCCATCGCTTATATTCAGGCGCATGGCGAGGTTCGGGATGTGCTGATCTCCGGCGGTGACCCGCTGACACTGTCCGACGACCGGTTGGAATACATTCTTTCCCGGTTACGGGCCATCGAACATGTGGAGTTTATCCGCATCGGGAGTAAGGTTCCGGTCGTGTTGCCCATGCGGATCACGCCGGCGCTGACGCAGATGCTGAAGAAATACCATCCGTTGTTCATCAGCCTGCATTTTACCCATCCCGAGGAACTCACGCCCGAGACGCGTGAAGCCTGTAACCGGCTCGCTGATGCCGGCATCCCCCTGGGAAGCCAGACGGTGTTGCTCAAAGGCATTAACGACAGCGTGGAGGTTTATAAAAAACTCACCCACGAACTGCTAAAAGTAAGGGTGAAACCGTATTACCTCTATCAGTGTGATCCGATTCCGGGTTCGTTGCATTTCAGGACAAAAGTCGAAAAAGGAATCGGGATCATGAAAGGATTGCGGGGATTTACCTCCGGGTATGCCGTGCCTCACTTTGTGATTGATGCGCCGGGAGGAGGTGGCAAGATCCCGCTGTTGCCGGAATATTTCGAAGGCCGGGAAAACGGCGAGGTGATCCTCCGGAATTATGAAGATAAAATTTTTAAATATCCCGATTACGCGTGATCCTGAGTGATCTGCGGAAGTCGACCAAACAAGCCAAAGAAATGATAAAAATTGGCATAACCTACGATTTGCGTTCGGAATACCTGAAGATGGGTTTTTCGGAAGATGAGACGGCAGAATTTGATCAGGAAGGAACCATTGTAGCCATTGAAAACACACTGAACGACCTGGGTTATCAAACCGAAAGGATCGGTCATCTGAAACAGCTCGTGGCGAGGCTGGCGCAGGGTGACCGCTGGGACCTGGTCTTTAACATCAGCGAAGGCCTCTACGGCAACGGCCGGGAGGCCCAGGTGCCGGCCCTGCTCGACGCATACCGGATCCCGTATGTCTTTTCTTCGCCGCTGGTGCTGGCATTGACGCTGGACAAAGGAATGACCAAACGGGTGCTGCGCGACGGTGGCATCGCCACGCCCGATTTCTTTGTGATCCAAACCGAAAGCGATATCGCCCGCATGAAGCTGGCCTATCCGGTTTTTGTGAAGCCCGTTGCCGAGGGCACCGGAAAAGGCATCGACGGCAAATCCGTGGTGCGCAATCCCGGCGAACTCGCCCTGATCTGTCCTGCATTGCTGGCCAAATACAAACAGCCGGTGCTGGTGGAGACTTTCCTGCCGGGACGCGAGTTCACGGTCGGCATCGTGGGTACCGGCGCAGAGGCCCGTGCCGTGGGTACCATGGAGATCATCCTGAACCGCCGGGCCGAGAAGGAGGTGTATTCTTACAACAACAAAGAGCACTGGGAATCGCGGGTGAAATATGTGGCGACGCTGGGACCTGAAAAACAAGCCTGCGAGGACCTGGCATTGGCGGCTTACCGTCTGCTGGGATGCGAAGACGCCGGCAGGGTAGACGTAAGGATGGATGCGCGGGGCATTCCGAATTTTTTGGAGATCAATCCGCTGGCAGGCATCCATCCCACGCATTCCGATCTGCCCATTCTCAGCCGCCTGAATGGGGTCCCCTATTAGGCCCTGATGAAAATGATCCTGGATTCCGCCCTGGAAAAGGTCGCCATCCAGCCTCTGGTGAAACAGCAAATCGGTACCGCATGAAAAAGGTTGTTCTGTTGATCAATGACCTGTCGGCCACGGCGGCCGAAGATGAGCTGGATGTCCTCGACCAGGCCTGCGTGGTAGAGAAAGCCCTCGAAACACTCGGGTATGAGTCCGTGCGTCTTTTCACCGGCATCAACCTGGAGGAAACCAGCGAAAAACTCCTGAAGGTCAAGCCCTGGTTTGTCATTAACCTGGTGGAAAGCCTCGATGGTGACGGCAAGCTCATCCATTTGGCGCCGGCTTTGCTGGAACATTTGAAAATACCTTATGCCGGTTGTACGGCGGAGAGCATTTACGTTACCGGTAACAAAATCCTCTCCAAGAAGATGATGCTGGCCGCCGGGATCCCGGCTCCGGAACGCTGGGACTTTGCGAACCCTTACCCGGATACCTCGGCGCTTTTTATCGCCAAGCCGGTGATGGAAGATGCTTCGGTTGGCATTGGAGATGAAAACATCCTGCCTGCCGATCCGCAAAAGATCCGTGACTTTCAGCATCAGCATCCGGACACCACCTATTTTTTTGAGCGCTATATCGAGGGTAGGGAATTCAATATCTCCCTGCTGGGAGGCCAGCAGGGCCCCGAGGTGCTGCCCGTCCCCGAGATCCTTTTCGATAACTATCCCGGCAACAAACCCCGCATCATCGGATACCAGGCCAAATGGGACGAAGCCTCGTTTGAATACAACCATACCAACCGGGAATTCGGTCTCGAAGAAAAAGAACCCGAACTGACGGCCCGGCTGCAAAAGATCTGTATTGACTGCTGGAACTTGTTTGGCTTGAAAGGCTTTGCCCGCGTGGACCTGCGTGTAGATGAAGCCGGAAATCCTTTTGTTCTGGAAGTCAACGCCAACCCGTGCCTTTCGGATGACGCCGGTTTTTATGCCGCTACCGAAAGAGCAGGTTATGATTTTACGGAAGTAATGAAACGCATTATTGAAGACGTATGGATTTAAAAAACCTCCATTTCCGGCGTAAGGTATTACCCGGGGATGTGTCCAAAGTTCGGGATATGGTGACCTCTACCGGCTATTTCAATGCGGAAGAAATTGAGATCGCCGCCGAGCTGGTGGAAGAATCACTGGCCAAAGGCCCTGACAGCGGTTATGAATTCGTGTTTGCCGACAGCGAAGCGGGGGAAACACTGGCGTATTCGTGTTACGGCAAAATTCCCGGAACCAAAAGCAGCTATGCCCTTTACTGGATTGCGGTGCACGACAAATTCCGCAATCGCGGCCTGGGGCGCATCCTGCTGAAAGAAACCGAAAACGACATCTTTTCCCGGGGCGGCACCGGTATTTACGTGGAGACTTCCTCCAGGGACCTATACATTTCCACCCGGGCATTTTATACCCACAACGGCTATCGGCTCAAAGCACAGTTCGAAGATTATTACGACAAAGGGGATGATCTGGTCTTTTTCCTGAAGAAAGATACCTGATGCCCGATCGTCAAAAATCAGTATCTTAGTAGGTTGTTAACCTTAAGTCCCGTTGTGATGCAAGCTTCTTTTTTTGATACGTTCTGGTTTACCTACCTGTTGTTGCCTTTGCTGATCTTCTGTTCGCGTATTCTGGACGTGTCGCTCGATACGCTGCGCATTGTTTTTGTTTCCAAAGGCAACAAGGTGGTGGCACCCATCCTGGGTTTTTTTGAAGTTCTGATCTGGCTGATCGCCATCACCCGCATCATGCAAAACCTCGATAACATCACCTGTTATATTGCCTATGCCGCGGGTTTTGCCACCGGCAACTACGTAGGGCTGCGCATCGAACAAAAGCTGGCCCTGGGGATCCACATGTTCCGCATCATCACCCAGAAAGACGCCTCTTCCCTGATCAAAAGCCTGAAAGAGCAGGGCTTCGGGGCGACCGTCATCGAGGCGGAAGGCAAAGAAGGCGGCGTGCACATCATCTATTCCATTGTCAAGCGAAGCGACAACGAACGGATCGTAGAGATCATCAACAAATTCAACCCGCAGGCGTTCTATTCCATCGAAGATGTCATCAAGATCAACGAAAACCTGGTAGGATACAACCGTTCCACCGCTTTCCTGATGCCTCGTTGGATGAAAAAGGGACGATGAAACAAATTTTCCCCGAAAGGGGGCAAATTCCTTTTTTCTTCTTTTCTTTGCAACGGATTTTGTCACCTTGCTGAGGACAAAGAAGTTGCATTGGGAAATACCGGGATGACAGGGAATATAGATAATTTAACAATTCTCCCTTTCTTTTTCCGTATTTTTCAACTATATTTGTAATGAAACAGTAACAATTCATGACTACTAAAGAAAGGAAACAACCGGCCGATCAAACGCTGGATCGTGCTTCTGACCAAAAGTCCCTGGTGCTTTTCAACGACCCTGTCAATACGTTTGATTTTGTCGTGGAAACCTTAATGGAAGTCTGCGGTCACGATGCCCTGCAGGCAGAGACCTGTACGTGGATCGCGCACTATAAAGGACAATGCATTGTGAAGAAAGGCCCCTTAACCGCCCTGAAACCCTGTTGCGAGGAGATGACCTTTCGGAAATTGACGGTTGAAATCCAATAGTGATGAATGAACTCGTAAAAAGAACGGCTGTTAACCATTTGCTAAAAAGTTTCGTATTTTATTTTTCAACTTCCGTTAAACTATACCGGGAGGCGCTTTGTGATGCGTTCCGGCCACCGGTTATCTCCGGTGTGATGGGATCGGCGGTTTGGGAAACCCGTTCTGGAAAAAATGGTGGTATTTGTTGATCTGTCAGGCCCGGTTTGGTCTATGGAATGTGGGGAGTGTCGGGCAGAATGATCATAAATAATTTTGAAGTATCTCATGACCCATAATGAAGATAAAATAAGAGAGAAACTCAATGAATTACTCGACTATACTGCAGATAAAGGAGGTAAGCACGCACGAGAATTTATTCAGAAAGCCTGGGATTTTGCGGTAGCCCATTACACGGAGAAGACCACACCGGAAGGGCTTCCGTTTTTCGAACATCATATCGAAGTGGCAACGCTGGCGCTGCGGGAGATCAACCTGGGCGTTCCTTCGGCCATCTGCGCCCTGTTGCACAGCATGGACCTCTCCAACAATGGCATCGCCGACCAGATCAGGGTTTCTTTCGGGCGGAATGTGCTGGAGATCATCCAGGGTTTCCAGAAACTCTCGGCCCTGCATACCGAAAGGGTCTCATTCCAATCGGATACCTTCAGGAACCTTTTTCTCTCCATGATCGACGACATCCGGGTCATCCTGCTGCTGATGGCCCACCGGCTGAACGACGTGCGGAGACCTGCATCACTGAGCAAGAGCCAGAAGATCAAATTCTTCGATGAGATCAAGTACATCTATATCCCCATCGCTCACCGGCTGGGTCTGTACAAGATCAAAAGCGAGATGGAAGAAGCGTTGATGCGCTACGAGCAACCCGAAATCTATAAAGCCATCCTCAACAAAATCCAGGCTACCAAGAAGAAAAGAGAGGTTTACATTCACGATTTTATTCAGCCCATCGAGCGCGAACTCATCGCCAACGGCTTCGAATATCAGATCAAATGGCGTACGAAATCCGTGCCCTCCATCTGGGAGAAGATGAAGAAGCAAAATGTGGAATTTGAAGAGGTTTACGACCTTTTCGCCGTGCGGGTGATCATCCGAAGCAAATCCAAGAGCAAGGAAAAAGAAGACTGCTGGCGCGTTTACTCGCTGGTGACCAATATTTACAATCCCAATCCCAAAAGGCTGCGCGACTGGGTGACCACGCCCAAGGCTTCCGGGTACGAATCGCTGCACACCACCGTGATGGGACCCGAAAACAAATGGGTGGAAGTTCAGATCCGCACCACGCGCATGGACGAGATCGCCGAGAAAGGCCAGGCCGCCCATTGGCAGTACAAAGGCCTCATGCGGTCGAAAGAAGTCGACGACTGGTTGATCCAGGTGCGGGATGTGCTGGAACATCCTGAAGCGCTGGGCGACGAATATGCCTACAGGCCTCAGATGAACCAGGAATTCATCTTTGTCTTTACTCCCAAGGGCGACCTGCGGCGTCTGCCGGTGGGGTCCACGGTGCTGGATTTCTCCTACGACATTCATACCACCATCGGCAATACCTGCAGCGGGGCCCGGGTGAACAACAGGGTGGTCCCCATCCGCCATGTGCTGAAAAACGGGGACCGGGTGGATATCCTGACCACCAAAAATCAAAAACCCAAAGCCGACTGGCTTGCCTTTGTAGCCACCGCCAAGGCACGGAACCACATCAAGCGGCAGCTGAAAGAAGACAAATATGCCGAAGCCGAAATCGGAAAGGGCCTCTTGCAGCGAAAGCTGCGAAACTGGAAGTTCAGGAGCTCCGAGGACCTGATCAATTACCTGGTCAAGCATTTTAAACTCGATACATCGGTGGAACTCTATTATCTGCTGGCCATCGAAAAACTCGACCTCAGCCTGGTGAAATCGGTGCTGAAAAACTACCTGAACGAAAAACAGTCTGAACAGGCGGAAGAAGCCGTTTCCGAGAAGAAAACGATTGCCGCCGCCGAAAAGGCAGGCTCCGACGACATTCTTTATATCGGCGACAATGTGAAAAATGTCAACTACCGCCTGGCCAAGTGCTGCAATCCCGTGCCCGGGGATCCGGTGTTCGGTTTTGTGACCAACCTGGGCAGCATCTCCATCCACCGCAACAACTGCCCCAATGCCAAGCGCCTGAAAGAACGTTACCCTTATCGGGTACTGGATGTCAAGTGGATCAACCTTACCGACAAGTCTTTTTTTATGGTCAACATCAAGATCATCGGTCAGGACTCCCTGGGTCTGGTGGAAGCCGTGACCAAGACCATCTCCAACGACCTGCGCATCAACATGCGGTCCATCACCTTCCAGACTTTCGGCAAACGCTTTGAAGGCAAGGTTACGCTGATGATCAAAGACAACGAACACCTCAACCAGCTGGAGCATAAACTGATGCAGGTTAAAGGTGTGGAAAAGATCATTCGCAGTAAATAACCGCCTGCGATCTGGATTGTTATCCCTTGTGTCCGGGAGATTGAACCCTTCATTTTCTCTGAATTTCGGCTACCTTTGTGCTGAACCCGGCCAAAAAGACAGAAACGGCTGGATTGGCAGGTTATTTGCCGGTGAGATAAAAATCAGAAAACCATGGGAAAAGAAACCAGGAAATTTACGGGTGCGCTGTTTATTCCCCTGGTATTGCTGTTTCTCATGTGGATCATCCAGCTGGTTCAATACAGTACGGGGCTGGATTTTGCCCGTTTTGGCGTCCACCCGCTGCATGCCGACGGGCTGCCGGGCATTTTGCTGGCGCCTTTGATCCACGCCGGTTTCAAGCATCTGGGTGCCAATTCGCTTCCTTTTCTGGTGTTGGGGGTGGCCCTGTTTTATTTCTACCGCGATCTTTCCCTGAAGGTGCTCATTTTCATCTGGCTGATGAGCGGTATCTGGGTGTGGTTTGGCGGGCGTGATGCCTATCATATTGGTGCGAGCGGAGTGATCTATGGTCTTGCGGCATTTCTGTTTGTCAGCGGTATCATTCGCAAAAACACCCCGTTGGCCGCGCTTTCGCTGACGGTGGTCTTCGTTTATGGCAGCCTCATCTGGGGTGTTTTCCCCGATTTCTTCCCCAAGGAGCACATTTCCTGGGAAGCGCATCTCGGCGGCCTTTTCTCCGGTGTGGTCATGGCGTTTTATTATAAGAAATCCGGTCCCCGGCGGAAGAAATATTCCTGGGAGATCGAGGAAGAGATCGAAGAACTGATGGGGGAGGATGACGACGACCGCGATGCCTACTGGAAAAAACCCACCATTACTTTCCCCAGCGACGAGGATGATGACTGATGATTTTCTTCCCTGACGGCCCTTTCCACGGATTTGGATCGGTGAAACTCGTTGTGAAAAATGAATTTCAACTTTTCTTATTTTTGCCTGCCGGCTCCGGAAAAACAACACTTTCTCTCTACTTGCACAAAACAAAGTGCCGGGGCCGGCCGTTTTAAATGCGTATGTTTAAAGAGAAAATTTATCCGAACCTGTTGGTGACCGTTCAGCTGGGAAGCCTGTTCTTTCTCGCTGTCAGCGGTGCATGGCTTGCCGGATCCGCATTTGGGCTGATCGTTGAATTCTTCGGTATCGGTCTGGGCATCATCGCCATCTATGTGGCAGGCGTGGGCAATGTCAACATCCGGCCGCTGCCCAAAGCAGGCGGAAGACTCATCACAACCGGTCCTTACCGCTACATCCGGCATCCCATGTATCTGGCCCAGGTAGTGGCTTTCATCCCCCTGGTGGTAACCGATTACTCACCGCTGCGCCTGGCGGTGATCCTGGCACTGACAGGGGCCCTGTTGCTGAAGATCCCCTACGAGGAAAAAGGCCTGATAGGCCAGTTTGGCGAGGCATACCAGGCTTACAGGTCAAAGACCAAACGCGTGATCCCTTTTATCTACTGATTGAAAAATGAAAAAATGTCATACCTGAAAAATCGTCATTCGACGGCAGGCTATTTCCGGCATGGCATAATCATTGATTTGATGCCGCAGAACAAAAGTATCGGATGATGGAAATAAAAAATGTGACTTCCTATGACGAAATGCAGGCGTTCCTCAGCCCGGAAGGCCGCAACTATGTGCTGCTGTACAAAAAGGGCTCCGAAGTGAGCGATTGCAGCTACAACAGTCTGGTGAGCGCCCTGCAACAGACTGGCCAGGTGAATGTGGCCGCCGCTGACGTGAACACTGTGCGCGACATCCACACAAAATATGAAGTCTCTTCGGCACCTTCGTTGCTGGTGTTCGAAGGGAAGAAATTCTCGAAAGTGGTGAAAGGCTGCAACGACGAAGGTTTCTATAAAAGCCTTTTTGAAGACAGTCTGTATCATGCCACGGCTGCGGGAGAAGAAAAACCGCAGAAACGCGTTACCGTGTATTCCACACCCACCTGCACCTGGTGTAACACGCTGAAAACGCATTTGAAAAAGAACCACATCCGGTTTACAGACATCGACGTTTCGAAAGATCAGAAAGCCGCCGAAGCCATGGTGCGCCGCAGCGGGCAGCAGGGCGTACCCCAGACCGACATCAACGGCGAGATCATCGTCGGTTTCGATAAGGTCAAAATCAATACCTTGCTTGGAATTCAATAGAAATAAATATTAATCTAAACAGATACAAAGATGAAAGAATTACAACCTTTGAATGAAAATGTCCTGCTGGACATCACCCAGGGAAAAGAAGAACAGAAAACCGCCGCCGGGATCATCATCCCCGACACCGCCAAGGAAAAACCCCAGTACGCCAAAGTCGTGGCCCTGGGCAACATCGAAAATCCCGGCATCGCCGTGGGCGACGTGGTGTATTACAAGAAATTTTCTGGTACCGAATTCGACTTCGAATCAAAGAAATATCTCATGATCCCTTATGCCGACCTGCTGGCCAAGATCGTGGAGACCGAAGAAATCTAATATTTGTGTTGGTACTTTGTAAAGGCTGTCCGCCTCGGGTGGGCGGCCTTTCTTTTTGTCCAATGATGATAGCCCGGGGTTGAAAAAAGACAAGCAGCGCAGCGGATGCGGCCGTGTGAATTGCAGTTTCCTGAATACCGGAGACCGGGGATCGGGCCGAAGGGGCCGATGATGTCCCGTTCTTTGACGTATGGTCTGTTGTCGTTACTTTCTGCCCGGTATGCATTGCCTCACAAAATCTGCGGGAAGCCTCCCGGTACTTCCGGGAAGCCTTTGGCAAGCTCCGGGATGAGAAATGCCCTTACTACCCATTGTTATCCCGAACGTAGCCATTGTCATTACGGGCTTAGCATTTGTCATTCCGATCCCTGCAAGTGTCATCACCGCCGTAGCAATTGTCATCCCATTACAGGCAGGCTTCATCCCGTACTTGGTATTTGCCATCCCGGAAAAAGCAACCGTCATCCCCGCAAGGGTAATGAACACCCCTAATGGTACTGTGTTATTTCCTTCGGAAGTCGATCCGCTGGATGTTTTTGGCAATCTCGATACGGTTGTACAGCGAGTTGATGATAAGGTCGTAAAGCTGATCCCTGAGGACCGCATCTTCGATATCGGCATCGAT
>JBJKPL010000009.1:0-8565 GCA_046706345.1 Candidatus Sulfidibacterium sp. | reverse complement strand
GCGGGAAAGGATATTCATCAAAAAGAACCCGGCAGTGTCCTGACGGTGGCTTTTGACCTGGACGGATTACAGTTTATGGCCCTCAACGGCGGGCCGCAGTTCCGGTTTTCGCAGGCCAACTCCTTTTTTGTGAACCTGGAGACCGAAGAGGATACCGACCGGATCTGGGAATGTCTGAGCCAGGGCGATTCCCGGGTCCTCATGCCGCTGGATCACTATGACTGGAGCAGAAAATACGGCTGGATCCGGGATCGGTACGGCCTTTCATGGCAGCTGAACCTCACCGGCACGCCCGAGAAGATCACACCTTTTCTGATGTTTGACGGTGCCCAGCAGGGCAAGGGCCGCGAAGCCATCGATTATTACACCACCCTCTTCCCGAAGTCCGGGATCGACAACATGGTGTTCTACGGACCCGAGCACCCCGACTGTGAGGGACAGATCGTCCACTCGGTCTTCCGCCTTTCGGGACAGGAGTTCATGGTGATGGACAGCGGGCTGCCCAACAACGTGAATTTCAACGAAGCCGTTTCGTATATGGTGATCTGCCAGACCCAGAAAGACATTGATTATTTCTGGGATCGTCTGAAGGCCGGGGGCAGCGAAGGCCAGTGCGGCTGGCTGAAAGACCGCTTCGGGGTGTCGTGGCAGGTGGCACCGGCCGTCCTTCCCGAACTCCTCCGCAACCCCGAACGGGCCGAACGGGTGATGCAGGCTTTCATGCCCATGAAGAAGTTCGACATCCGTACCCTTTTAGAAGCTTAAAAGACACACTTATGGAAACCATGGATCATGAAAACCTGACTTTCGAAAAGAAAGATTATACCGGCCAGGGACTGGCAAAAGGAAATTACGAAAACTGCCGTTTCGTGCACTGCGATTTCTCAGGCGCGGGCCTGGAAGACCTCAGGTTTACTGACTGCGCGTTTACCGGCTGCAACCTGAGCATGGCAACGCTTACCCAAACGGCCTTCCGCAATGTCCGTTTCAAAGACTGCAAGATGCTGGGGCTTCATTTCGAGGACTGTAATCCGCTGGGGTTTTCGGTACAGTTTGAAAACTGCCTCCTGAATCTCTCCTCGTTTTACCGGACCCGCATGAAGCAGACCCGGTTTACGGACGTCCAGTTGCAGGAGGTCGATTTCACCGAATGCGACCTGAGTGGCGCCGTGTTTGACCGGTGCGATCTCACCGGCGCCGTGTTCGAACATACCAACCTCGAAAAGACAGACCTGCGTACCGCTTACAACTTTATCATCCATCCTGAAGTCAACCGCCTCAAAAAAGCCCGGGTTTCTTTGGAAAGTCTGCCCGGTCTTCTGCAACAGTATGACCTGAACATCGGGGATTAAAATTTTTCGTTAAGATCCACCGCTTTTTTTTGATCCTTACCGACAGTAAAAACCTTCGGTTTTACCCTGGCCTCCTGCCCTTTCCGGAAAAAAAACGCCCTGAATACTTCATTTTTCCTTCATTTTTCGTGTTTCCGTCCTTCATTCCGTAGGAAATTTTGAGACGTTTGTCCATCGTAGATTCCCCTTGGTCGAGAAAAAACCCCTGTTTGAAATATCCGTAAAACTTTACTTGTCAAAGCAATACATTTACAACGAAATCAATGGGTAAAAATGCAATTTGAAACATCCAATGAAAAATGCAAGTAAAAAGACCTACGCAGTCGTAGGTACACTCTGGTTGATTTTGATGAGCGGGAGCAGTGTGACGGCCCAAAACAAGATCTGGTCTCTGAAGGAGTGCGTCAACTATGCGTTGCAGCAAAACATCCAGCTCAACGAAACGCGGCTAACGAGTCAGGCGGACCGGATCAACTACAAGCAGGCCAAATCGGATCAGTATCCCAACCTGTCGCTGTCGAGTCAGCAATCCTGGAGTTTCTCCAATCCGAAAGGGTCGTCTTCGGCGTCTTCCGGAAGTTCCGGCACCGTTTCCTCCAACAACGTCTCGTTGGGAACGAGTGTCACTTTGTTTGGCGGGTTCCAGCTCAAAAACCAGATCCGGCAATCCGGAGAACTGTATGATGCCAGCCGGTATGACATCGAAAAGGTGAAGAACAGCATCACCCTGTCGGTACTGGCAGATTATTATCAGGTGATCTATTCCTACAAGGCGGTGGAAATCGCCAAAAGTCAGATCAGCAGCACGATGTCGCAGGTAGACATGACCCAAAAGCTGGTGCGCGCGGGCAGTCTGCCCGAAGGCAATTTGTTGCAGATCCAGAGTCAGCTGGCGACGGACAAGGGAACGCTGGTGAATTACCAGAACCAGCTTCAGGTGGCCAAGCTGGCGCTGATGCAGCTGATGCGCATGCCGGCCGTGGACAACTTCGAAGTGGATACTACCGGCATTGAGGCTTCGCCGGTGTTCGACAGCACCTTGTCGTCCCATGCCATTTATGATGTCTCGCTGGGCATCATGCCGGAGATCAAAAGTGCCGACCTGAATCTGAAGGCCAGCGAAACCGGCATCAAGGTGGCCCGGTCTGCGTTGTACCCACGGCTTTCGCTGTCGGCGTCGCTGCGAACGGGCTATTCCTCCTCCAGCGCCCTGTATTCCTACATCAACCGCACCGAAGCCATCGGCTATCTTCAAAGCGATCCCAATCAGCTGGTCATGAGCAATGTAAGCGCGGCTCAAAAAGAAAACTATCCCGTGGGGCAACAGCTGGGTGACAACTTCGGGCAGCTGGTGGGCCTGAACCTCACCATCCCCATCTTCAGCAACAACCAGGGGAAATACGGCGTAGAGAAGGCGAAAATCGCGTTGCAGAACTCCAAACTTGCCGAGCAGTCCACCCGGGATCAGCTGCGCATGAGTGTGGAACAGGCCAACACCGACCTGATCGCCGCCATCAAGAACTATGCTGCTGCCGTGGACATTCTGAAGTCGGCCCAACGTTCCTATATCGACATGTCGAAGAAATACAATACGGGCTTTGCGTCGGCCACGGACTTCATCGTCCAGAAGAACGACTACGAGCAGGCCCTGTTCGGGTTAAACCAGGCCCGGTTCAATTATATTTTCAAATCCAAGATCGTGGATTTCTATTTGGGTAAATTATTAATAAATAACGAAAGATGAAAAGAAAGAGCATCATCACCGTTTCCGTAATCCTGTTAGCCATTGTTTTGGTTATCGTTTTTATGGCATTCCGTCACAAAGAGGCCTCCTATGCATGGAAGGCTGCTCCCATCCGGAAAGGAAAGATCACCATCATGGTAAAAGCCACCGGCACCCTCAATGCGGACACCACCGTACAGGTGGGCACGCAGGTAACGGGCATTGTCTGGAAGCTTTTTGCCGACTATAACAGCAAAGTCAGGAAAGGCCAGGTGATTGCCGTGATCGACACCACCTTTTTACATGCTTCCCGGGTGACGGCCCAGGCGGCGCTGTTGTCGGCACAGGCCAATTTACAGCAGGCCCGTTGGACTTACGACCGGGATAAGATCCTGTTGAATGAAAAAGTCATTGCCCCTTCGGATTTCGAAACCGCCGAAACCAATCTGGCGGTCGCCAAAGCCTCGGAGGTGTCGGCACAGGCCAACCTCAACCACGCCCTCATCAACCTGCAATATGCCATCATCACCGCTCCGGTGACCGGTACCGTCATCTCGCGGGATGTGGAGCTGGGGCAGACGGTGGTCTCGAGTTTCAATTCCGTCACCCTGTTCAGCATCGCCAACGACCTGACCAAAAGGCAGGTCCAGGCGGACGTGGATGAAGCCGATATCGGCCAGGTAAAGGTAGGCCAGCCCGTGAACTTCACCGTGGATGCCTATCCGGATGAAACCTTCACCGGCAAGGTACGGCAGGTACGGCTGCAGCCGGTGACCGTGCAGAATGTGGTGAATTACATCGTGATCATCGATGTGAAAAACCAGGATCTGAAACTGATGCCCGGCATGACCGCCAACATCAGTATCAACGTGCAGGAGCACGACGGCATACTGAAAGTGCCTGCCAACGCCCTGTCGTTTACACCGCCGCAGACCTACCTCAAGGCACATCCCTCCATTGCCGGCTACCGTGGCCTCAACAGGAGGAACTCCCGCGAGGAAGACATCATCGAGAACTCAGGGGCCTTTGTGGAACAGACTTCGGGATATGTTTGGGTCATGCGGAACGGGGAGATCCGTCCGGTGAAAGTCAAGCTGGGCCTTTCCGACGGTAATTATACCGAGATCGAAAGCGACAGCCTGCGGCCGCGAGAATGGGTGGCCACGGGCGTGCAGACCGGCAGTTACAGTGCCGGAGGCCGCTCCAGGAGTCCTTTCATGCCCCAATTCCACAGAAGATAAAACACAAGCTATGAGTGAAGCCATTATTTCCGTTGAGGATCTGGTCAAGACCTATCACATGGGCGCCGTGAATGTCCACGCCCTGCGGGGGATCACCCTGGCGGTGCAGCGCGGGGAGTATCTGGCCATCATGGGTGCCAGCGGTTCGGGGAAGACCACCTTCATGAACCTATTGGGATGCCTTGACCGTCCTACCGCCGGGAATTATTATCTCGACGGGGTGAATGTGAACACCTACAACAAAAATCAGCGGGCGGAATTCCGCGGCAAGAAGATCGGGTTTGTATTCCAGTCGTTTAACCTGCTGGCCCGCACTTCGGCGCTGGAAAACGTGGAGCTCCCGTTGTTTTACGATCCCAACGTAGGCAGCAAAGAACGTAAGGAAAGGGCCTTGCAGGCCCTGGAATCGGTCGGCCTTGCCGATCGACAGAATTCACTGCCCAACCAGCTCTCGGGAGGACAGCAGCAGCGGGTGGCCATTGCGCGGGCCTTGGTCAACGATCCGGTGGTGATCATGGCCGACGAGCCGACGGGAAATTTGGATACCCGCACCAGCTATGAGATCATGGACATCTTCCAGAAGCTGAACGAAAAAGGCAGCACCATCGTGATGGTGACCCATGAAAATGACATTGCCCAGTTTGCCGCACGCAATGTCATCTTCCGTGACGGGAAGATCATCTCCGACAACGCAGTCCGGAATCGCAGAAATGCGGCCCTGGAGCTGAAGAATTTACCGGTACTGGATTTAGACAATGAAGTAGCAGCATCATGAGAATTTCAAATCTGATAAAAGTCGCCCTGCGTTCCCTGAACAGAAACAAGATGAGGACCTTCCTCACCATGCTGGGAATCATCATCGGGGTCGCATCGGTGATCGCCATGCTGGCCATCGGTCAGGGGTCGAAACAAAATGTCCAGGCGTCTGTTGCGAGCCTGGGGATCAACAGCATCATGGTTTTCCCGGGTTCGTCGAACCAGGGTGGGGTACGCGGTGGTGCGGGAACCACGGCCACCCTGAAAGTGGACGACGCCCTGGCCATTGCCGAGCGATGTGATCTGGTGGACCATGTAACACCGGTGGTGCAGACGCGGGCGCAGGTGATCTACGGTGCCCAGAACTGGAATACCACCATCGTGGGTGGTAACAACGATTACTTCTATACCCGGAACCTGAACATGGCCACCGGCAACAAGTTTACCGAAGCCGACCTGCGGGCTGCCAGCAAGGTCTGTGTGCTGGGGCAAACGGTGGTCACCAACCTGTTCGGTGCCGGCGCCAACCCCATCGGAAGGACCATCCGCGTCAACCAGATCCCGTTTGAAGTGATCGGCACCCTGGCGCCGAAAGGACAGAACACCTTCGGCAGAGACGAGGATGACATCATCGTGGCGCCTTTCAACACCGTTTACAAACGGCTGATGAACTCCACTTACATCAACATGATCCTGGTCTCGGCCGTTTCGCAGAACTCGATGGACGCTGCCACGGCGCAGATCGGACAGGTCCTGCGGCAGACCCACAAGCTGGGCCCGGGAACGCCGGACGACTTCACCATCCGCAACCAGGCCGAGCTGTCCAACATCTTCGGCAGTGTCACCAAAGAAATGACCATCCTGCTGGCTGCCATTGCCAGTATTTCCATCGTCGTCGGCGGCATCGGCATCATGAACATCATGCTGGTGTCCGTCACCGAGCGGACCCGGGAGATCGGCATCCGCATGGCGGTCGGTGCCAAGGGGAACCACGTGCTGACCCAGTTTATGATCGAAGCCATTTTCATCGGCATCCTGGGCGGTTTGCTGGGGATCCTGCTGGGCGTGCTGGTCTCGGTCATGGTGGCCCATTTTGCCGGATGGCCCATTTCCATCACCCTGTTTTCCATCCTGCTATCCTCGATTTTTTCGGTGGTGGTGGGGGTATTTTTCGGTTGGTATCCAGCCCACAAAGCCGCCAACCTGGATCCCATAGAAGCCTTGAGATATGAATAACAAAAATTGCGTTGAGTCAGGGTAATTTTCACTTTTCCCTGAGGGCATCCTTTGAAGGAAGGCTGCCATGGGGGACCCTGGAAGCCGTTGTAAAAAACGGAAACCGGTCCCCCATTTCATTTTGTTTTTTTTCGGGGCATAAGACGGCAGGCAGGCGCTTCGGGAGCCGGGATTTTCCTTACATTTGGGGCCGCTTCCCGCGGGGAGCCTCAGAAGCAGTTTCAACCCTATTTGATATTGACACCATGAAAAGTAAGATCTTAACCTTCCTGGCATTGACGCTGGTCCTGGCAGGATGCCAACCGGCACAGAAAGCAGGAGAAAACACAAGCAAATCCAAAACGATTATCCAGGTTCCCACCGGCGAGCACATGATGCAGGCCATCCTGTGGCAGCAGCTGGCCGCCGAACACCGCGCCTTGTGTTATCAGGCCTTCAATGTGGCGCAGCTTCGGTTAAATATGGCATTGGAGCATAAATCCCACTGGAAGAAGCCCCTGGCCATCATCACGGATATCGATGAATCGATCCTGGACAACAGCCTTGCCGATGCCCGGCTGGCCCTGAAAAACCAGGAATATTCCTCCAGGTCATGGCAACAATGGGTTGCGATGGCACAGGCCTCTGCGGTTCCCGGGGCCGTGGCGTTCATGCAATATGCTGCCCGGAAAGGCGTGCAGGTATTTTACATTTCCAACCGAAGGGAAAACCTGTTGATCCCTACCATGACGAACTTGCGCAAGCTGGGATTTCCTTACATCGACAAGGACCATTTCCTGCTGAGAACCGGCGGCAGCAGCAAACACGCCCGCAGGGAAATCGTCAGAAAGAAGTACCATGTGGTACTGTACATCGGCGACAATATGTCGGATCTGAACCATCTTTATGACCACCAGGGCACGGTAAGAAGGAATTTCATTACCGACAGCCTGAAAAAAGAATTTGGTGACCAGTATATCGTATTGCCCAATCCCGTTTACGGCGACTGGGAAACCAACGGCATTTACGAGGGGAACTATCACTGGACGGAGCATCAGAAAGACTCCATCCGCCGGGCAAAACTGAAGGCATACTAGAGATCCCGGGTCTCAGATTCTGAGCCGGGATATGCGATGGCGTCCTGTTTCCGGGAAGAATGGCACAAGGTCATTCCGGCCGGTTTCCACAGCCAATGTCCTGTCGTTGTCAATTGGGGAAGTTGGCTTATCTTTGCGATTCGTTGGAAAATCATCCCCGATTCCCGGACACCCCGAAAGTGTTCTCGTAACCCAGGGATTAATCTACATTGAATCATGGAAAAGAAGGCGAAATATCAGTTGAAAGCCAAACCAACAGAAGCCGTTTATACCCTTGAAGATAAGAAGTTCACCCAGCTTATCCGGAATTCTTTCGACATACTGGTCCTGCTGGATGGCGACGGGATCCAGCGTTATGTCAGCGAATCCTGCGAGAAGATCCTGGGCTACAAGCCGGAGGAACTCATCAACATTCCCGTGATCGAGACCATGCTTCACCCCGAAGATCAGGCCAAAGCGCTGACCGGGTTTCAGGAGATCCTGGCGAAGACGGCCCATGGCGGGGTTCAATACCGGCACCGTCACAAAAACGGCGGTTGGGTTTACCTGGAGGCTTTCGGTACCAACCAGATCGACAATCCCGACATCCAGATGGTGGTTTTGAATGTCCGCGATGTCACGGAAAGGAAAATGGCAGAACAGGCCTTACAGGAAAACGAGGCCCGGTTGCGGGAACTGAATGCCACCAAAGACCGGTTCTTTTCCATCATCGGTCACGACCTGAAAAATCCGCTGAGCAATATTTCGGGCGTCAGCCAGATGCTCCTGGACGAGCTGGAACAGGGACATAACGAAAAGGCCCATGAACTGGCAGCCGTTATCCGGAAATCCTCGGAACAGGTCACCGATCTGATCAACAACATCATGATTTGGTCGCAGACCCAAACGGGGAAAATGAAATTCAACCCCGAATATTTCAAGCTTCCTGCGGTGGTGGAGGAAGTGACCGAATTGATGAAAAGCTGGACCCACGAGAAATCCATCCATATGGAGGCGAACCTGGCTCCCAATCTCAGGATTTATGCCGACAAGGCCATGGTTCACACCATTTTGAGAAACCTGGTCAGCAATGCCTTAAAGTTCAGTAATCCCGGAGGGGAAGTGCTGATCCGGGCCGACAAAAGAGAAGACGAGATCCTGCTCACGGTGGAAGATCATGGCGTGGGCATCCGGGATGAGGA
>JBJKPL010000008.1:0-10279 GCA_046706345.1 Candidatus Sulfidibacterium sp. | reverse complement strand
CCGGAAAAGCTGAACCGTCTGACGCGTAAAAATCATCAGGGCGTAGTGGCATTCATTGCCCCCGTGTCGTTCCATAATATTGAGCAATTGCTTCCATCGCTGTACGAGCAGGGCAAAGAACCTTTTATCCTGGTGCTGGACCGCGTAACCGATGTGCGGAATTTCGGGGCTTTGCTGCGAACGGCCGAAAGCGCGGGGGTGGACGCGGTGCTGATGCCTTCCAAGGGCTCGGCACAGCTGAATTCCGGAACCATTAAATCTTCTGCTGGGGCGATTTTTAAGGTGCCCATCTGCCGTGAATATAACCTGAAAGAAGCACTGGAATTTCTGAAAAACAGCGGCCTGAAACTGGTGGCCGTGACCGAAAAGGCTGACAAACCGTATTTTCAGGAGGACCTTTCGGGACCGCTGGCCCTGATCATGGGTTCGGAAGGCGAAGGCATTTCAGAAGCATACCTTAAACTGACCGATGTGAAAGTCAGAATCCCCATGTTTGGCGAGATTGAATCCCTTAATGTTTCCGTGGCTGCCGGCGTGCTGATCTACGAAGTGGTCAGGCAACGCATGAACTCATAGGAATAGGCGGAAACCTGTAAACCGAAGATCTCTGAATCAAAAAATCCAGAATTAAGATGTTCTCTTTTGCTTGTTCGTTTATAAAACGATTAAACGATTGATTATTAGCAAAAAGATCAATGTCGGACCGAAGAAGGTCCGAAGATAATTGGGAGAAGACATAAACCTAACTTGTGGCCGGTTGGGAATACATTTTTCCGCTCCGGTCACACAACCAAATTAAAGATTTGGTTCCATGGTTTTTGATAAGACGGTAAATACTTATAAACAGGTAATTAACCATTTTTTCGAAAATGGATGTCTCCCATTGAGAACCTTGCCTTGCAGGACAGTATCGAAATAACGAATTGCGGATTCAAAAGGGAGCACGGTGTTGGATAAAATCCAGCGCTTCGAGGACTTCTGCATTTTTATCGAAATGATAGCGACTAAAATCGCGGTAGCTCATTTCAAGATCCGGGTGCAGGAGCTTTCCATTTTTCGGTTCATTTTCAAAAAGGATCTGGATCGAATTGGAGATGCTGCCTGTAATTTTTGTGTTGGGTAATTCAATGGATGTGTTTTCCATGAAAGTATTTCCGGCTTGCCTTGGGGCTACCCCTATGAGGGTTGCATTTCCAAGCTTTTTGAGGAAATAGGTCAGATGGTACGCGGCGCTGAAAGTATGGACTGACGTCAGAATGATAATTCTGGGGTGGAGGCCGAGGCTTTTGGATTTGATGACATATTCGCTTCCAAACCCGCCGTAGCCTTTTTCCGCCAACGTTTCTTTTTCCGCCAAAGTAGTTCCGGGGACATTCCCAAAAGCTGTGGTATAATAATCTCCCAGGGTAAAATCGGTGTGAAGCATTTTATTGTATTGATCCAGTGTAACCCCGTATTTCTTCAGGAACAAAGGAGATATTTTAACAGTGTAGGTTGCTCCGAAATTAAAATTCAGATATTTCTCGCCATATAACATGTAGAGCAAGGGCTGCAACAGCGGCGTCATTCCGCCCGAATTGCGGCGCAGATCCAGAATCAGATATTTAGCCCCCTTTTGATGCATCGCTTCCAGCAACCGGTAAAACTCCTTGTATAAGGAGGGAACCTGTGCCATATCTTTTTGAATATTTCCGGTGCGTTTGTTGACAGATGAATTTCGGAAAAACCATTCCAGGTTTCTTTCGATTTGTCGGGGATCCTTGCGATATACTTTTTCAAGAATCTCCCGGCTCAGAATGCTGTTCCATTGGAAATAGCCAATGTCTTTGTTTTTCCCGATCATCGCCCGGTTGATCCAGCTGTTGTCTTCCGGCAGCAACAGCTTTGACGGCTGCGAGGGCCAGGTTACACGATCTCCATAGGTGACCTCCACCCATCTTTTCTGTCCTGCCTGGTCTTCGACAGTCAGTAGAATCTGATCCCTGCTCTTACCCAGAAGGGCCCGGGTGCCAAGATTATTATTGATCAGATACATTAAACCAAAATAATCTCCTGAGCGGTTTTCAGAGGAAAAGTAGAATTTCACTTTGTGCAGCAGGGAATCCACAGGAATATGTTCTATGGCAACCAAGGCTTTCCCTTGAAGGAATTTGTAGGTGTCCGTTGTGTTTTGAATGAAAAGGCGGTCGGAGGCTGGTTTCAATCGCAGCGGCAGGAATTTGGCCTTTGTGTCCTGGGATTTTAAAGGTCTGTTGATGTATGTGTGTCCATCGTTCAGTTTGGAAATAAAGCGGTTTAATAAGGTGATGAATTCCTCATCGGTTGACACATTTTTAACCTTTTCCCTTAGGGCATACTTTGCTTTATAAAAGCCCATCTCGCCATCGAAAGCAGAAAACGGATCCGGATGGGTGGCGATGAGGTTTTCAATGAAATAATCGAAGTCGTTGAGGTATTTCTGAGAACGCGCGGTTTGTTGGGCCTTGGCCGAAAAAAGGGATAATCCCAGGATCAGAAAGAGAAGTTTAATTTTCATTTTGGGTTGGTTTAATCAATTGTTTGTCCATTGTCTGATCGTTTCCCGGTCAGGGTTTCTGTAAAAACCGGGTAATAAAACCATAACGAACAGGGCAAGGATTAGTTACAGACCAAGTTAGAAAAAATAACGATCCGGTGACCAACCGATCTTCCAAGTGTGGAATCTAGCCTAAGGTACAGGCACAAAAAAACTCCGGTTCCATCGAACCGGAGTTTTCATTTAATCTGTTAGGATTAATGTCTTTTTTCTTTGATACGGGCTTTTTTACCGCGAAGATTTCTGAAGTAGAAGATACGGGCTCTGCGAACCACACCCACTTTGTTGAGTTCGATTTCTTCGATGAAAGGTGAAGAAACAGGGAAAATTCTTTCAACACCGATGTTGCCGGAGATCTTACGGATCGTAAAAGTAGCGGTCGGACCGCTGCCAGCACGCTGGATCACAACCCCCCGGAATTTCTGGAGTCTTTCTTTGTTTCCTTCAATGATCTTATAGGTAACGGTGATGGTGTCACCGGCTTTAAATTTCGGGAATTCCTTGACGGCTACGCTGTCTTCTATCAACTGAATTAATTCCTGCTTGCTCATCTTTTTATGCTTTGTGGTGATGTTTCAAAAATGAGTGCAAATATACTGCTATTTCTTTAAATGCAAATTATTTGAAACAAAAATCTGTATTATTTATTCACGAACGCTTGTCAACAAGTTTTTACGGATTTTCATCTTTCATTCATCTTTCAGCAGGTCAGGCCTGCGCTCGCGGGTTCGCTTCAACGACTGTTCATACTTCCATTCTTCGATGCGTTTTTCGTTGCCCGAAAGCAGGATGTCCGGTACTTCCCAACCCCTGAAATTTCTGGGGCGCGTGTACACCGGAGGGGAGATCAGCTGGTTTTGGAATGAGTCGCTGAGGGCGGAGACTTCATTGCCCAACACGCCGGGAACCAGCCGGATCAGGCTGTCGGTGATCACTGCAGCGGCTAGTTCCCCGCCTGAAAGTACATAGTTGCCGACAGAAATTTCTTTGGTGATATAATGTTCGCGGATACGTTCATCGATGCCTTTGTAATGTCCGCACAGGATCATCAGGTTTTCAAAAGTGGAAAGCTGATTGGCCATCGGCTGATCGAAGAGTTCCCCATCGGGACTGGTGTAAATGATCTCGTCATAGGCGCGTTCGCTTTTCAGCTTTTCGATCTGGGCTGCCACCGGTTCGATCATCATTACCATCCCGGCGCCGCCGGAAAAGGCGTAATCATCCACTTGTTTGTGCTTTCCCAGACCAAAATCCCGCAGCTGGTGAAGATAAATCTCTACCAGCCCCTTATCTTTGGCGCGCTGAATAATCGAATGGCCGAAAGGGCCTTCAAACATCTCAGGAAAGAGGGTGATAATATCAATTCTCATGGCGCAAAATTAGACTTTTTCGCGTTGATCTTTTAATGTTGATGGATCAGGCTTTTGTCGTCGTTGTTGACAAATTCCGGCTGGATGGTCACATGGTCGATGCCCATTTCATGGGCGATGGCGTGGATCTGTTCCAACTGCCTTTCAAATTCCGATACCGGGCGGTCGTCCATTAGATCGATGTGTGCTTCCATGTTCACCTGGTTGTCGGTAAGCAGCCACAGGTGCAGGTGATGGAGGTTTTTTACGCCTTCCAGCGATTCGATCTGATCCGTAAGTTTTTTTACGTCAATCTTTCCCGGGGAACAAAGCATGATGATGTTGACAGATTCCACAAAAAGATGCCAGCTGGAATAGATCAGGTAGCAGGCGATCAGCAAGGTAATGAGCCCGTCCACCCAGAAGATGCCGTAAAACTTCATCAGCAATCCGCCGGCCAGCACGGCAACGGAAGTGAGCATGTCGGTAAAAAGATGCAGATAGGCCGATTTGATGTTGATGCTTTTCTGTGCATCGGATTTGATGAGCAGCACACTCAGCCCGTTTACGACAATGGAAGCCAATGCCAGCCAGACTACCATCATGGATTTGATTTCCTGCGGGTGCATCATCCGGTCAACGGCTTCAAATCCCAGATACACGGCGATGCCCATCAGAGCGGCCGAGTTGATGAAGGCTGCCAGGATCTCTGCCCGCTGCAGTCCGAAAGTATAGCGGGTGGTAGATTTTCGCGCCGCCAGTCTGTGTGCTACATAGGAGATGCACAAAGAAAGTACGTCGCTGAAATTATGCAAGGCGTCCGAAAGCAGAGCCATACTTCCCGAAAGGATCCCGCCAAGGGTCTGTGCCACGCTAATGCCCAGATTCAGGAGAATGGAAAGGAACAGGTTCTTTCCTTTGAGTGAATTTTGTATATGATGGTGATCTTCGCCCATAAAAAACTGTTTTCCGCAAATTTAGTAAAATCCAATGGTCATGAATATACCTGAAACGGAGTAAAAAGTACACTAATGAAGCTGACGGTTATAATATGCACAAATCAATGATCTGGATGCATAAGTCGGCTAAATAAACAACGTATTGTTATTTGATCCAAACGGTTTTGGCATTGACGAATTCCCGGATGCCGGGATAGGCCAGTTCACGGCCGTAGCCTGATCTTTTGGTTCCACCGAAAGGCAACCGGGGATCCGATTTGGTCATCCCGTTGATGAAAACGGCACCCGACTCAATCCGGGCAGCCAGCCTTTCGGCCAGTTCCAGGTCCTGTGTCCATAAGCTGGCGCCCAGACCATAGGGCGTATCATTGGCAATGCGTACCGCATCCTCGGGATCTTTGGCCGGGATCACCACCGAAACCGGACCGAAAGTTTCTTCATTCCACACCGGCATCCCTTTCTTAACATTCACCAGCAGGGTGGGAGCGTAGAACAGTTTATCCTCAAACAAACGGTGGCCTCCCGTGATGCATTGGGCGCCCATTTTTACGGAGTCATCCACCTGCTTGTGGATATTTTCCAACAGGTCGGCGCGCGCCATGGGTCCCATTTCCGTCTTTTCGTCCAGCGGATTGCCCAACACCATGGATTCCAGCAATTTTTTCTGCCCAGAAACAAACGGGTCAAAAAGGGCTTCTTCCACAATAAACCTTTTCGCCGAGATACAAACCTGTCCGGCGTTCAACATCCGGGAGCAAACACCGGTATTGCAACTGGCGTTCAACTCGGCATCTTTCAGCACGATGTAAGGATCGGAGCCGCCCAGTTCCAGTACGCTTTTTTTCAGATGCTTTCCTGCCAAAGCGGCCACAGAGGCTCCGGCTCTCAGGCTTCCGGTAAGGGTAACCCCTTCGACCCAGGGATGCGCGATGATGTTTTCGGACAATTCTACCGGAATGATCAGCGAACGGAAAACGTCTTCCGGGAAACCGGCTTTAAGAAAGACTTCTTCGATGATCTTTGCTGCGCCGATCACATTGGGAGCGTGTTTCAGCAGAAACGTGTTGCCGGCCATGATGGTCGGAACGGCAGCCCTGAAAACCTGCCAGAAAGGAAAATTCCAGGGCATGATGCCGAAAATGATGCCCGTGGGATCGAATCGTACATAACTTTTCCCGGCATCGGTCCGAAAGCTTTCCTGCCGAAGCATCCCTTCGGTATTCTCGGCGTAATATTCGCAAAGCCAGGCACATTTCTCAATCTCCCCTCTTGACTCGGAGATGATCTTGCCCATTTCCAGGGTGATTATCCGGGCATATTCTTCCTGGTTGTCGCGCAGCACACGGGCCATATTTTTCATGAAAACCGCCCGCTGGCCAATAGAAAGCTTTTTCCAATGCAGAAATCTCTTATGCGATTTTTCGATGATGCCGTTCACTTCCGAAGCGTTGTGTTCGGCATGATCGGCGAAGGTTTCGCCGGTATAGGGATTGACACTGTAAAACATGATTTTTTTTTCAAATTTACGGTTTTTATCGCCAGCAGAGCTGCGGTCCTGCCTTCTTTAACAGATTTTAAAAGCATTGCAGGAAAAACAGAAATTGAACAGAATTGTTAATTTTGAAAAAAAACTGAATTATGAAAAAGTACTTGTTTCTATCCTGGATGGCAATGATACTTTTCAGTTTCATGACTTCCTGTAACAATCAACCCAAGGCTATGAACGAAAGAACACATTTAGTGGATACCGTGGGCTTTGCCCAGTATCCCTGGCAAATGGATTCTCTGATGGAAAGAATCAAAAGATATCAGTGGCCTCAGCTCGACGAAAGTGTGATCAAACTCAATCCCGATCCCGCCAAAGCGGTCGTTTGCCCTCATGATGACTACACGTACGTGGGCTATTTGTATCCGGCCACGTTGAGCCAGGTGAAGGCAAAAAGGGTGATCCTTTTTGGCGTGGCACACAAAGCGGCCAAACTGCAACTGGAGAACCGGATCATTTTTGACACCTATTCGAGTTGGAAAGGCCCTTACGGGAAAGTGAAGGTTTCGGGTCTGCGCGAGAAGATCATGGCCGGTTTGCCGAAAGACGATTACATGGTCAACGATTCCATGCAGTCCATCGAACATTCAGTGGAAGCAGAGATCCCCTGGCTACAGTATTTTGATCATGGGGTGGAGATCGTCTCCATCCTCGTTCCGGCGATGTCCTTCGACCGGATGGAGCAAATTGCAAAAGACCTCTCCAAAGCCATTCAGGAAGCCACGGCTTCCGAAAATTTAAAATGGGGCACTGATTTTGCTTTTGTGATTTCCACCGATGCCGTGCATTATGGCGATCAGGGTTGGGGTGGAAGCAACTACGCTTTTATGGGAACTTCGGACAGCAGTTATGCAAAGGTGAAGGATCATGAACATGAGCTGATGCAGCTGATCTCAGGCAATGTCGCAGCGGACAGCATCCATAAATTCTGCGAATCGACCGTGCAGGCTGATAATTTCCGTGACTATAAGTGGACCTGGTGCGGACGCTATTCCGTTCCGCTGGGGGTGTTGACGGTAAACGATCTCAACGAAAGTTTGTACGGAAAACCCGTTCACGGTCAGCCCATCGGCTATTCCACGAGCATCGAAAGAGATCCCCTTCCGGTCAGCGACCTGCGAATGGGCATTACGGCGCCGGCCAACCGACATCACTGGGTGGGCTATGCCGCCGTGAAGTATAATTAAAGAATTGTTGTTTTTAAGAAATGATTTCCTGTGGACAGAGAAAAACAAAGCATTATAGATCAGACAGAAAATTTTGTAAAACAGACGTTGGCAGAGGCTGAGGGAGGGCATGACTGGTGGCATATTTACCGTGTCTGGAAACTGGCGTTACGTATCGCGGACGAAGAGCATGTTGACCCTTATGTCGTGAATCTGGGTTCGCTGCTGCACGATATTGCCGACGCCAAATTTCATAAAGGAGACGAAACGGTGGGCCCCCGGCTGGCGGAAGAATTTCTGCATTCTCTTTCTGTGAATCAGGAAGTGATCGACCATGTCATTCATATCATTAAGTATATTTCATTCAAAAACCGGAACGAAAAAGTTCCTTTCGTTTCCAAAGAGTTGCAGGTGATCCAGGATGCTGACCGGTTGGATGCCATTGGTGCCATCGGTATTGCGCGCGCTTTTAACTTTGGTGGTTTTAAGGGCAGGGCCCTCTACGACCCTTCCATCGCTCCCAATCTTAATCAAACCAAAGAAGAATACAAAGCGGCCAAAGCGCCGACCCTCAATCATTTTTATGAGAAGTTGCTGCTGCTGAAAGAGATGATGAACACGGCTACCGGAAAAAAGATGGCCGAAGGGAGGCATCATTTTATGGAAAGGTACCTGGAGCAGTTTTATGCGGAATGGGAGGGGGAACGGTAGGAAGAAAGGGGTCAGGTGACCGTCAGACCGAGTTGAGCTCATCGTTCAAAAACCGTTCAATTTCTACTACCTTGTCGGGTGAAAACCATTGGATTTCTTTGTCTTTTTTGAACCAGGTCATCTGGCGCTTGGCGTAGCGGCGGGTATTGGTTTTGATTTTTTCGATGGCTTCATCCAGCGACCATTTTCCGTCGAAAAAATCGAAAAGTTCCTTATATCCCACCGTGTTGAGTGCATTCAGGTGGCGGTGCGGCAACATGGATTTTGCTTCTTCCAGCAACCCCGATCTCATCATCTCATCGGTACGATGATGGATCTGTTGGATAAGTTGTTCCCGGGGTACTTCCAGTCCGATTTTAAGGATGCGAAAGTCTCTTTCTGCGGGTTTGTTTAGCCTCAGCTCGCTGAATTTTCTGCCTGTTTGCCGGCAGATCTCCAGTGCACGAAGCAGCCGCTTTGGGTTGTTGCGATCCACCTGGGCGTAATATTCCGGATCCATTTGTTCGAGCTGTTCCTGCAGGGCACCGATGCCTTTGGTTTTGAAAAGATGGTTCAGTTCTTTACGCAAGGCCGGATCAGGATCGGGAAGGTCGTCGATACCTTTACACACCGCATCGATATAAAGGCCCGAACCGCCGACCAGGATCATGGTCTTTTTTTGCCGGAATTTTTCCGAAAGAAGTTTCAGCACTTCCTGCCCGAACTGCGACACATTATAATCTTCCATGATGGAGCGTTGACCGACAAAGTGATGCGGGACTGATGTCTTTTGCTCTTCTGTGGGAGCCGCTGTGCCAATGGGAATTTCACGATAAAACTGTCTCGAATCAGCCGAGATGATCTCGGCACCGAAGTCTTGGGCCAGTTGGATGGCAATTCCTGTCTTTCCTGATGCCGTTGGCCCCAGGATGACGATCAGGGTTGATTTCTTTCCGGAACGTGTCATGGGGGTTTTATTGTTGTTCCAGTTCAGTTTGTTGTCTGGGTGTTTCCGGCCGGTCCGACTGATCCTGGATATGAAGACCCATGGCCAACCCTGTTTCAATCATGAAAGGATAGGCATCCTCATAGGTGTTGTGGATCTTTCCGTCCAGGATTGCTTCCCGGATGGCGGTCTTGATGTCTCCGACGGTTTTGCTGGGTCTCAGCCCGAAAGTCTTCATGATCAGCGACCCGTCGATGGGTGGATTCCAGTTGCGAATGCGGTCTTTTTCTTCCACCTCTTTCAGCTTTTGCCTGACGAGTTTGAAGTTCTTCAGATAGCGTTTGACTTTGGCTTCGTTTTTGGATGTGATGTCTGCATCGCACAACAACATCAGTTCGTCGATGTCATTGCCCGCATCGAAAAGTAATCTCCGCACGGCAGAATCGGTCACCACTTCCTGCGCCAGCACGATCGGGCGGAGGTGCAGCAAGACCATTTTCTGGACGAAATGCATCTTTTCATTCAACGGCAGCTTGAGTTTTTTAAAGATCCCCGGGACCATCTTGGCGCCGATAAATTCATGGCTGTGGAAAGTCCATCCGGCTTTGGGATCAAAGCGCTTGGTGACCGGTTTGGCGATGTCGTGTAACAAGGCCGCCCAGCGCAACCACAGATTGCCGGAAGTCCGCGAGAGGTTGTCAAGGACTTCCAGGGTATGGTAAAAATTGTCCTTATGGGCTTTGCCGTTGATGACTTCCACGCCTTTCAGTTCGGTGAAAACAGGAAAAATGTTCTTAAGCAGTCCGCTTTCGTCCAGTAGTTTGAATCCGTTGGAAGGGATGTCGGCAAGGATGATCTTGTTCAGCTCATCGATCACCCTTTCTTTGGAAACGATGCTGATCCGGTTTTTGTTTCTCCCGATGGCCCGAAAGGTTTTGGGCTCAATTTCAAAGCCGAGTTGTGTGGCAAAACGGATGGCACGCATCATGCGAAGCGGATCGTCAGAGAAGGTGATGTCAGGATCTAAAGGCGTTCTGATCAGTTTGTC
>JBJKPL010000007.1:0-5030 GCA_046706345.1 Candidatus Sulfidibacterium sp. | reverse complement strand
GAAAAAGATCGAACCCGCTGTGCTGACGATGAAAGAGCAAAAGGGACCAGGGCACGACCCTTCCCACCCCGGTTTTGCGGATGAGGTTGCCCGGGAAAATGTTTCACTTTCCATGAAAAACATCCTTCGCGAAAGCGCCATTATTAAAGAGCTTCTTGATTCCGGCGAGTTGAAAATGGCAGGGGCCATGTATGATATTGAATCCGGTGTGGTGAATTTTGACCTTTACGATGAGGATTCCTTTGCCTGAAATGTCCTACTTTCGCCAGGAAAGAATTAATATTTACGGACTATGGACACAGCAAAAATTATTTTTGAAAGGCTCTGGAAGGATTACCTCCGCCAGAACCCCGAGGCAAAAAAAATATTCGATATCCTGACCGCCGAAGGCGAACAGGTTCAGAACGACCATATCGCTTTCAGGACTTTTGACCATCACGGCATTGATATTGATGTTCTGGCAAAACCTTTTTTGGAAGCCGGATACGCCTTCGCCGGCGATTATGTCTTTGAAGAAAAAAAGCTCTTTGCCAAACATTATGAACATAAAACGGACCCCCGGGCACCCCGGATCTTCATCAGTCAGCTTGAAACCGCAAAATTCAGCGATTTTCTGCAAAAGACGGTGGCCGCCCTGGTTAAGCAGCTCCCTGAAAATCTGATCGCTTCCCCCGACCTGCTTTATTCGGGAAATCAATGGGGCACGCCGAACTTCGAAGTGTATCAGAAGCTGAAGGAAGAATCCGAATATGCTGCATGGCTTTATGTTTACGGCTTCCGGGCCAATCATTTTACGGTGAGCGTCAATGCGCTCCGGAAATACAATACCCTGGAAAAACTCAATGCTTTCCTGAAAGAAAAGGGATTTACGATGAACGATTCCGGGGGCGAGATCAAAGGCACACCCCAGCAACTGCTGGAGCAGAGCAGTACCCGGGCCGGGAAGCTGCCCGTTCCATTCGAAGAAGGCGTTTATGAAATTCCGGCTTGTTACTATGAATTTGCCCGCCGCTATCCGGACCGTGACGGTAAGTTGTACAGTGGTTTCATTGCCAGGTCGGCTGACAAGATCTTCGAAAGCACCGATAATACCAAGTAGTTAAACGATCTTATTTCTTTCAAATCGCCGGGCGAATCCCTGGTAAAATGCCGGGATGATGTTCAGCGAGAAGAAAATTCCTGTGAGCATACCCCCAACGATGGTAATGGCAAAAGGCTGGTGAATGGCCGAACCAAAACCAATTGCCGCAGGCAAAACTGCGATGATCGTCGTCAGTCCGGTCATCAGGATGGGGCGTGTGCGCAAATGCACGGCTTCCTGAAGCGCTTCATCCAGCGAATAGCCCTCGTCTTTCCGTAACCGGTTTACTTTATCGATCAGTATGATGGCGTTGTTCACAGAAACGCCGATCAGTGTAAGTAAACCCAGCGCTACTGCAATATTCAGCTGCTGCCTTGTGATCAGCAAAGCGATGAATACTCCGATGAAATCCAGCGGAATTTTCAATAAGATAACAAAAGGCTGCCAGAAAGAATCAAACTGAATGTACAAAACCAAATAAACCAGAAGTATGGCGATCAAAATTATAAAAGCAAAAGATTTTATGGTCTTTATCAAGGTTTGATATTGCCCCCGGATTTGAACGTTGTAACCTTCCGGGATTTTTTTGTCCTTCAGCGCGGAAGTCAGTTTTTTAACGGCACCGAAAAGATTTCCCGAAGGACTGGCAATTACGGTGAGTTCCCGGGCCCCGTCGAGATGAAGGATGGAAGGAATGGAATTTGTGATCCGGATGTTTGCCAGTTTTTCCAATGGAACATAGTCGCCTTTCGGTGTTGCAACGGGAAGCTGCCGGAGTGTTTCCATATTTTTCCGGTCCCTTTCGGGGAGCCTCAGAAACACGGAATAGGGCACCTGCTCCTTTACGAAACGGGCCACGGTTTCTCCGCGAAATGCCAGGGCGAGATCCTGAAAAAGATCGGACGCATTCAATCCGTAACGGGAAAGTTCTACGCGTTTGGGCGTCACCTCAATCTGGGGAACAAGATATTGGGATGTGTTGATGATATCTGAAAAATCGCCCGTTTGTTGCGCTGCTTTTTCAACTGTCGAAGCCAGGGTGGCCAGCGTATCCAGATTGGGACCTGTGACCGAAATACCAAAGAAGGCAGGCAGACCGCTGAAACTTTCGTCGATATTCTCCTCCGTAGGCTGATGGTACAGGATCACGACACCGTCAAAAGTGGCCAGTTGCTTTTTAAAACCGGCCATGAGCTGGGCAACACTTTCGGTTCGCCGGTCTTTGTTGACAAGTTTTATGAACAGTTCCCCACTGTTTACATTTTCAACATAATAGGTTTTCCCGGGCGACCCGATGCGCAGATAAACGTTGTCCACATTGGGGTTTTTTCTGATCACATCCGAAAGTTGCACGCCCACATGAATGGATTCCTTCAGGGAAACACCGGGCCTCATCGTATATTCGAAAAGCATGGCTCCCTCGTCTACCGGCGGCAGCATATTGGCCTGGTTCATCAAAGGCAGACTTACTGCACCGCCCAAAAACACCACCACAAGTCCTGCGATGAGAACCTTTTTGTGGCGCATCGAAAAATGCAGCAACCTGTCGTTGAAATTTTTAAATTTTTCAACGAAAGCAGCTTCTCCGGGTTTTCCTGTTTTCATGGATCCTTTCCAGTGCACCAGCGCCGGAATGACGGTGATTGAAATGAGAAATGAACCTGCCAGCGTCAGCGTGATGGTGAGCCCGAAAGGCGTTATCATATCTTTCATGTAGCCTGTGAAAAACAGCAACGGCAAAAAAACGATGATGGTGGTGAGCGTGCCGTTCAGGTCGGCGGCAAAGATTTCTTTTACACCGGAATGAATGGATTCCATGAGCGTTTTGCCCTTTTCCAGAAATTTTTCTATGATCTCCAGGACAATGATCGAATCGTCCACTACCATCCCGAGCGACAGGGTAAGCGCCGCCAGTGTGATCATATTCAGAGAATAATGCATCGCATACATGATGATGGCAGCGAAGAACAATGCCAGGGGAATGGTGATGGAAACAATCAAGGTCGGAGCGGTCCGCTGCAGAAATAAAAACAGGACCACCATGGCCAGGATCGCGCCGAGGTAAACTTCTTTGCGAACCCCGTCCATGGAACGGCTCAAGACTTCCGACTGATCGTAAAATTTATGAACTTCGGTTCCGGGAGGCAGCAACGTTTTCAGCGATTGTAACTTCTTTTGTACATCGGATGCTACCTCAATGGAGCCAGTCCCCGCTGCTTTTTGAACAATGACAGCCACGGCCGGATACTGGTTGCTTCGTACACTGTAATGCTCAGGGAGTCCGCCCATGCGCAGGGTGGCGATATCTTTTAAATACACTGGATTGCCATCTTTTTGGGTCGCCACTTTGAGGTAATCCAGATCGGACAGCTTTTGATATTGGCCGTTTCCCCGGATTGGGATGTCATAGTAATGTCGTCTGATATAGCGTCCGGAAACAATAATATTGTTTTCTTTCAAAACGGTATCAATATCTGAAAGGCTCAGGTGAAGCAAACGGAGTTTTCCCGGATCGGGTTCGACAATAAAAGCCGGTCTCTGGCCGCCGATCACGTCGATACGGGAAATATTTCCCAGACTGAGCAGGGCCGGTTTGATGCGAAACTGGACAATATCACGCAACAAATATGGCGGAACCCCGGGGTTATCGAATGTAAAACCGATCACATCCTGCATTCGGCTGCCCAGATTATCGATCACCGGAGTCACGCCTTGTGGTAGCTGCCCGGCAAGTGTCGAAAGGGCTGCGCTGGTAAGCTGACGGGCATCCTTTACCGAATATCTGTTGCTGAACTCAACGGTAACCTCCGAGTGACCCATGGTGGTTACGGATGAAGTCCGTTTCACACCCCGGATCCCTTCCAGCGCATTTTCTACCGGATCGGTGACCAGGATTTCCATGTCCTGCGGCGAGGCCCCGGGATATTGGGTCACCACATTGATGAGAGGATAATTGATCCCCGGGAAATAATCCACAGGCATGTTGAAAAGGCTCCAACTGCCAGCGGCAATGAGCATGACTATGATCGCCAAAGAGAAAAAAGGTCTTCTGATAAAATATTCAAATGACTTCTTCATGCGCGCTGCAGCCGGTTAATCCTCAACATTCATACTTTTACTCAGGTTCCCGTAAAAAACCTCAAAGGCGCCCCGGGTCAGGACCCGTGTTCCGGGCCTCAATCCGGATTCTATCTCTGTCATGCCGTTTCTTTCCTGTCCTGTTTTTACAGGCGTCCTGAAATATGCTCCGTCTTTTACGACAATGACGAAAGATTTGGATTCCTGCCGGATGATGGCCGCATCGGGAACGGTTACGGATCCATGTTTGTTACCGAGAAAAGAAAACGAAACGTACGCGCCGCTTTTCAGTTCATGTTTTGGATCCTTCAAAGAAATCCACAGGGTGTGGCCGCCCGAAGAAGAATTGACGGCTTTTTCTTTGTAGATCAGTCTGCCCCGATAGGTTTTCCCGTTAATCAGGATCGGAAACTCCTGAGAGGATAACGAATCCGGGTTACCGTAATAGGCTGCCACCAGTTTCAGGTGATCGTCGTTCTGGAAACTTCCCAGCAGTTGCCCGGCCACGGCGTCTTCTCCCTGTGGTACCTGGAGGTTGTCCAAAAAGCCGTCAAACGGGGCTCTGAAGGAAGTCATGGTGTTGAAATAATTCAAGTCATACCGGGCGGTATTCAGCACATTCTGTGCGTTTTCAAAATCTTTGGCGGCATTTTCAAAGTCTATTCTGGATAGATAATTCTTGTTAAGTAAGGCTTTTTGGGCTTCGTAGTATTTTTTCAGGTAATTGTACTGGATCTTTGCGTTATCGTACGTCTTACTGAGGTCTTCTTTTTTCAGATCGATTTCCGGTCCCACCAGGGTATAGACAATTTCCCCCTTTTTGATTTTCTGTTTCAGGTTGTGGAAATGGACAATTCCGTCGAATTTGGCT
>JBJKPL010000006.1:0-9053 GCA_046706345.1 Candidatus Sulfidibacterium sp. | reverse complement strand
CGAAACGCTCATTTTTCTTAACTTCGTCAACGAGAGGAGCACCCTGGGGTGCCTTCTTTCATCAAATACAAAATTTAATCACTAAACAATTCAATTATGAAAAAGATTGTAAATCTAATGATCATTGCCTTGCTCGCCTTTTCGATGACTGGCTGTGCTACACTTTTCGGAGGACCCGTCAATGCTTACCAGAAACGGAAACCGGCTCCGGGTGAACAGCAAAGACAAGTCCGGGTGGGCGCCCTTGTGGCAGACATCCTCATTTTCTGGCCCGGTGCCGTGGTGGATTTCGCCACCTGTGCCATTTACCGGCCGCATCCCAGGACAGCACGGTAATATTTCATACAACAGGCTTTAAGGGTTCAGGCATACAGCTGCTCTCTTAGAGCCTGTATTTTCTCGTCCGAAATATAATCGTCGTATTCCATCTTTTTATCAATCATCCCATTGGGAGAAATCTCGATGATCCGGTCGGCGATGGACTGGATAAACGTATGGTCGTGCGATGAAAACAGGAGGTTTCCGGGGAAATTCGTCAGGGAATTGTTAAAAGCCTGGATGGATTCGAGGTCCAGGTGGTTGGTGGGCGTATCCAGCACCATCACGTTGGCATTTTTCATCATCATCCGTGCGATCATGCAGCGCATCTTCTCCCCTCCCGAAAGCACGTTGGCTTTTTTATAGACTTCCTCGCCCGGGAAAAGCATTTTACCCAGAAAGCCCCGCAGATAGATCTCGGTCGTATCTTCCGATTCCTGGGCCAGCCAGTCCAGCAAATTCAAATCCTTTTTGAAAAAAGAATTGTTTTCCAGTGGCAGGTAGGCGTTGGTGATGGTCTGGCCCCATTTGTATTCGCCGCTGGTCGGTGAACCATGGCCCATGATCACTTCAAAGAAGGTGGTGATGGCCATGGGGTCACGCGAAAGGACCACGATCTTCTCGCCTTTATTTACTGTAAATTCTATGTCTTTGAACAAATAACGTCCGTCGTCGGTCCTTTTGCTGAGGCTGTGGACTTCGAGGATCTGATTTCCTGGTTCGCGCTCCGGCGTAAAGATGATGGCGGGGTATTTGCGGCTCGAAGGCCGGATGTCGTCGATGTTGAGTTTTTCGAGCATTTTCTTCCGACTGGTAGCCTGACGTGATTTCTTGACATTGGCGCTGAAGCGGTCGATAAATTCCTGAAGTTCTTTCCGCCGGTCGGCGATTTTTTTGTTCATGGTTTGCTGCTGACGCAGCGCCAGCTGACTGGATTCGTACCAGAAGGTATAATTTCCGGCGAACAGCTGGACCTTGCCAAAGTCGATATCCACGATGTGGGTAGAGATGGCATCCAGAAAGTGACGGTCGTGAGAAACCACCACGACGGTATTTTCAAAGTGGGCCAAATAATTTTCCAGCCAGTTGACCGTATCGAGGTCCAGGTCGTTGGTAGGCTCATCCAGCAGGAGGTTGTCGGGTTTTCCGAACAAAGCTCTGGCAAGTAAAATCTTCACCTTTTGCTTTCCGCTGAGGTCTTTCATCAGCAGGTAATGCAGGTCTTCTTTCACGCCCAGGCCGCTGAGCAGGCTGGCGGCATCACTTTCTGCATTCCAGCCATCCATATCGGCAAAATGGCCTTCCAGCTCTGCCAGTTTCACCCCGTCCTCGTCGGAAAAATCCGTCTTGGAATACAGGACATCTTTTTCCTGCATCACCTGCCACAGTTTTTCGTGGCCCATGAGGACGGTATCCATCACGGTCAGGTCGTTGAACTCCGAGTGATCCTGTTTGAGTACCGACAGCCGCTCTCCGGGGCCCAGACTCACGGTGCCGTGGGTAGACTCCATCTCCCTGCTGATGATTTTCATCAGGGTGGATTTGCCGGCGCCGTTGGCGCCGATCACGCCGTAGCAGTTCCCTTTGGTGAAGTTCAGATTCACATCCTGAAATAAAATACGCTTTCCGAACTGGATCCCCAGATTTGTTATTGTGATCATGTAAAATGTAATTTTCGTAACGGGCGGCAAAAGTACAATAAATCTTTTTATAAACATAAATTACTAACTATCAACTAAAAAACGTAAATGTCTGGCTTTCAAACCGCCCAATTTGTCATTTATATAAATAATTATATTTGTCCGGAGTTAACCCACAGCACCGGGGCATTGGGGTTTCCCATCCCGGAAAGGCCCGGCAAAAAGCGGTTTGATCCTGAGGGGTGCATCCTTAATCCAAGACCATGAAAATGATTCAGAGGAGAAAATTCGATATGATGAAACAAAAAGTCACAACGGGTTCATTTCAAGGTTCCCAATCCACGTCACAAGCAAAAAATAGGAAAATCTTCCTTCGGATACTTTTGATCCCGGCACTGGTGTTGTCTATCGCGCCGTTCCGGACGGTGAAGTCCCAAACCATACCACAGAAGGCATACGCCGGCATGCATTGGCGGCTGGCGGGTCCTTTCCGTGCCGGCTGGGCTACCATGGCCGCAGGCGTTGCGGGTCAACCCAACACCTATTATTTCGGCGCTGCCGGCGGCGGCGTCTGGAAAACCGATGATGCCGGCCGCACCTGGCAGCCGCTGATGCAGCACCAGCAATCCTCTTCCATCGGAGCCCTGGCGGTTTCGGCTTCTGATCCCGGCGTGATCTATGCGGGGACAGGCCAGGTGGCCGTACGCTACGACATCCTTCCGGGAGACGGGGTATACAAAACCACCGACGGAGGAAAGACCTGGAAGAATGTGGGGCTGAAAGACAGCCGCCACATCGGCCGCATCCTCATCGACCCGAAAGATCCGAACCGGGTGCTGGTGGCCGCCCTGGGCAATGTTTTCAAACCCAATGCAGAACGCGGCGTTTTTCTCACCACCGACGGCGGGAAAACCTGGAATCACGTCCTGTTCGTCAACGAAAATACCGGAGCTGTGGACCTGGCTTCCGATCCGGAGCATCCTTCCGTCGTATATGCCGCCGTGTGGCAGATGCGCATGCATCCCTGGCTTTCCTACTTCACGCCCCAGATCGGTCCCGGATCGGGGATCTACAAGAGCAGCGACGGCGGCCTTCACTGGAAGAAACTTACCGGAAACGGACTTCCTTCCGGCGATCTGGGCCGTATCGGGCTGGCGGTAGCCCGCGGAACCCAGGGAGCAGTGGTTTATGCCACCATCGGAGCCACCGGCGGCCAGAGCGGCGTTTACCGTTCAGCCGACGGCGGTAAGAGCTGGCAATGCGTAAACCACAAAGCCTCGCTGGCCGATTCTTATTTCAG
This sequence comes from Candidatus Sulfidibacterium sp., assembly GCA_046706345.1. Taxonomy (GTDB): domain Bacteria; phylum Bacteroidota; class Bacteroidia; order Bacteroidales; family F082; genus Sulfidibacterium. Next base: position 5,795 of record JBJKPL010000006.1, on the reverse strand, counting down.
CCGCGTTACGGTGAATCCCAAAAATCCAGACATCGTTTATGTGATGGACCGTTCCATCCAGCGCTCCGACGACGGAGGAAAACATTTTTCGGTCTTTAAGGGGTCGCCCGGCGGTGATGATTACCATTTTTTGTGGATCAACCCTGCCGACACCACGCACATGATCACGGGCTCCGACCAGGGCGCTGCGGTGACCGTTAACAACGGCCGAAGCTGGTCCAGCTGGTACAACCAGCCCACGGGCCAGTTTTATCATATTGCTGTGGACGACCGTTTCCCGTACCGCATTTACAGCGGGCAGCAGGACAACGGCACTGTGGAGATCCTCAGCCGCGGACCTTACGGGGTCATCAGCATCCGAGACTGGCATCCGGTGGGCGGCGACGAGCGGGATTATGATGTCCCCAAACCGGGGAACCCCGACTGGGTCTTCGGCAGCGGTTTGGGCGGAAAGATCTCGCGGTTCAACGAAATTACCCGCCAGTCGGCGGAGATTTCTCCCTGGCCCATTTCCAGCTACGGCGCCCGGCCAACCACGGTGCGGTACCGCTACACGTGGATCACGCCCCTGGTATTTTCGCACATCAAACCTTATCCGTTGTATTTTGGATCGCAGTATCTTTTTCGGTCCACCGACAACGGAGACCACTGGAAGATCATCAGTCCCGATCTCACGGGGGTAAATTCAAATGCCAAAAAAGTGAACGACCCGGATTTGGAACAGGCACGGGCCATCGGCTATGGGGTCATTTATACCATTGCTCCCTCACCCATGGACCAGCAAGTTCTCTGGGTGGGTACCGACAATGGCCTGATCCAGCTGACCACCGACGGTGGCGGGCACTGGCACAACGTTACCCCGCCTTCCGTTCCACTCTGGGGTAGGATCGACGCCATTGCGCCCTCGCCTTTTTCCCCGGAAGCCGCTTATGTTTCCGTGGACCTGCACCGGCTCGGAGACTCCAAGCCGCTGATCCTGAAGACGACAGACAACGGGAAAACCTGGCAAAACATCAGCCGGGGCATTCCTTCCGGTGAATATATGAATGTGGTGAAAGCCGACCCGGTGAAAAAAGGGCTCCTCTACGCCAGCACCAACCGGAGCATTTACGTTTCGTTCAATGACGGCAACAACTGGCAGCCTTTGACCTTCAATTTCCCCACCACCTGTGTGCGTGATCTCGTGGTTCACAACAACGATCTGATCGCCGGAACGCAGGGGCGCGGCATCTGGATTCTGGATGATCTGGAGCCTTTGCGCGAAATGACGGATGAGATCCCGCAGGAAGCAGTACATCTGTTCAGCCCGGCCCCTGCCTGGCGCATCCGCAACAACGAAAGCCACGACACACCCTGGCCGCCTTCCACACCGCTGGGCCAAAACCCACCGGACGGGGCTGTCATCGACTACTGGCTTAAGAGTTCAGTAAAAGGGCCGGTGACGCTGACGGTCAAAGACTCTGTCGGAAATGTGGTCGAACGGTTTTCAAGTGCTGACAATGGAAAACAGCTGCCTGCTTACCGCTATTTCCAAAAGGAATGGGTCGGGAAAAAACAGGCGCTGGAAACTACTGCCGGAATGCACCGTTTTGTATGGAACCTTCGCTACGCAAGGCCTGCAGCATTGGAATACCACTACTCTATCGCCGCCGTTTGGACTGACGGGACACCGTTGCAGCCCGAAGGGCCCATGGTGATGCCCGGACATTATACTGTTGTACTCAGTGTTGGCGGAAAGGAATTTTCCAAACCGCTGCTTGTAAAAATGGATCCACGGGTTCATGTCGACCACCAAGACCTGGCAGCACAAACACGCCAGACGCTGCAGATCGACGCCCTGCTCACAGGGGCCGTGGCTCTGTATAACCGGATCGGACGATTGGAAGACCGGAAAGATCTTTCGTCTGCAAAGAAACAGGCATTAAACACCCTGCTGAAAACCGGGCATCCCAACCTGGCCTCCACCATCGGGGGGCTGACCGGGCTGGCCACCGACGCCCAACGAGCGGATGCCGCACCGGTACAGGGAGAAACAGAAGTGTTCGCACTTTACAAGAAGCAGTTTGATGACCTTCTTTCCGGATGGAAAACGATCGAAAAGAAATAGGTTTCCAAATAAAAACTCCGCTTTCGTTGAAGTAGAGACGCAAGATTTTGCGTCTCTACGAGGTAACGCACAAGCATTGGGTGTGACAAACAATCTTCTAGGCGACAGTGAACCCATCGCCGGTTGCAGCCATTAACTCCACGCACTCCGTTAAGGAAGAACAACACTCCGTTAATCGATATCCAGGCTCCGCTAATGAATAACCACATTCTGCTGATGAAGAACCACACTCCGCTAATCGATATTCAGGCTCCGCTGAGGGATATCCAGACTCCGCTGACAAATATCCCGCGGTAATTTTACAGCGGAGTGTGGTTACGAATCAACTGCAGTTGGTTACACATCAGCTGCAAAGGGTCGCGAGCCAGCGGAACCTGGCTATGGGTCAACTGCAAATGGTTACGCATCAGCGGCAGGTGGAGGAACTGTAACCGGAAAGGATGACCTTACAGCGAAACCCTGATAACAGGCATCTTGCACTCAATAACCAGCTGCGATATCTGTGAAAAGCAGAATAAGCCTGTCGTTTTAAAGGATAAGATGATTTTTTTAATTCTTTACTTTCTTATTTAGTTTGATTATAAATAACTATTTTTGTAATCAGTTAAATTCTCAGTCTCATGAAAAGATATTTTTTCACGCTGGGGCTCATTTTAATCACACTGAGTATGTCGGCACAAAGCAATTTATATGACTATACGGTAAAGGATATCAACGGCCACGAATTTCCTTTAAGTCAGCTCAAGGGCAAAAAAGTCATGATCGTCAATGTGGCCTCCAAATGCGGATTCACGCCGCAGTACGAAGCGCTGGAAGCCATCTACAAAAAGTACAAGGAGGATGGTTTTGTCATCATCGGATTTCCGGCCAACAACTTCATGCATCAGGAACCGGGCACGGACTCGGAGATCAAACAGTTCTGTACATTAAATTACGGGGTTTCTTTCCCCATGATGTCCAAGATTTCGGTCAAGGGAAAGGACAAAGCGCCGTTATACCAATGGCTGACGGAAAAACGTCTCAACGGCAAGTCCAGCTCCAAAATCAAGTGGAATTTCCAGAAATACCTCATCGGCCGCGACGGCAAGATCGATTATGTGATCAATCCCTGGATCAAACCGGATAACGAAAAGATCATCAAGTGGATCACAAATAACTAAAGGCCTTTTTTACAGAATTTTTCAGAACATTCCTTTTACCTGGCCACCGCTGTGTGAGAGGGTCTGGCCTGTCACATGGCGGGCATGGGGGGATAGCAACCAGGTGGACCATGATGCCAGGTCGTCTGCGCTTCCCATCTTCCCCACCGGGATCTCTTTCACCGAATCATTTCTGGCCTGTTCAAAGGAAATCCCTTCCAGTTCGCTTTTTTTCTTAAAAATGCGATCCATGGCAGCCGTTTCATGACTTCCGGGCGCCATCAGGTTGACCGTGATCCCCTGGGATGCCACTTCCTGCGACAGTGTTTTGGCAAAACCCATGATAGCAGGCCGCAGGGCGTTGCTCAGGATCAGATTGGCCACGGGCTGTTTCACAGAAATGCTTTCCAGGAAAAGGATCCGTCCGTAATGATGCGCCTGCATCATTGGCAGCAGCCGATAGGTCAGGGCGATTTTCCAGCGAACGATCGATCGCCAGCCTTCGTCCCACTGCTGCATGGAGATTTCGTGAAATCCGCCTGCAGGTGGTCCGCCGGCGTTGATGAACATTCCCGAAAGGGTTTTGTCTTTAAAATATCCGGCAATACGCTGATGGGTTTCATCCAGCGATAAATCTGCCGCAAGTATATCGATTAAGGTGGGAAATGCCGCCTTCAAGGATTCCAGCTTTTCAGCCGTTCGGCTCACAGCCAGCACACGGGCTCCTTCTGCAGCCAGGGAAAGCGCCACCGCTCTTCCAAAGCCGCTGCCGGCGCCCCCCACCAGAAAATATTGATCTTTGATTTGTAAGTCCATGATAAGAAAATTTAGTCCAGTCCGGCGGCGAGCACATCCACAATATGGGCCACCTTGATGGGAAGTTTGTGTTTTTGAATGTATCCGTACTGATGCATCAGGCAGGACGAATCGGTGGAGACAATGTATTCGGCCCCGGTATCCAGGGCATGTTGCACTTTTTGTTCCGCCATGGCGGTGGAGATGGGTTCCATTTTTACGGCAAACGTCCCGCCGAAACCGCAGCAGGTATGCGTTTCCTCCATCTCGATCAATTCCAGACCCCTGACATTGCGCAGCAGCGTCCTGGGTTCATCGTTCAGGTGATATTCCCTTAGCGCGGCACAGGAGTCATGGTAGGTAACCTTGTGCTCGAAGACGGAACCCAGATCGGTTTTCTTCAGTACGTTGACAAGAAAATCGGTGATCTCGAAGATGTTTTCCTTCAGGGCTTTGTATTCCAGATGGTAGGCCGTATTATGGAACAATTCCTGGTACGAATTGCGGACGAAGCCAATGCAGCTGGCAGATGGGCCTACTACGGGACGGTCGTTGGCAAAATCGCCGAGGAATTTAATGCCCAATTTCTTGGCTTCATCCCAGAAACCGCTGTTAAAGGCCATTTGGCCGCAGCAGGTCTGATTGGGATTATAATGGACCCGCACACCGGCTTTTTCGAGTACTTTCACCAGATTAAAAGCGGTTTGGGGATAGATCTGATCGATAAAACAAGGAATAAACAAATCTACATCGGTAATTTTCATAGCATCCGTTTGGATTAAAAGTTATTTTTCCTTCACCAGTTTAAAACATCCGGTACTTTCGATATCCTTCCAGTATCGGGGATAGGATTTGGCAACCACGTCCGGATCTTCGATAATGACTTCGTCGTACAGCAGGGCCAGCGGAGCCAGGCACATGGCAATGCGGTGGTCGCCGTAGGTTTTGAACACCAGCGACTGACCGGTATATTTTCCGGGAGCCAACTCGTAACCGTTGTCTTTTTGCGTGATCTGCGCTCCGATCTTTCCCAGTTCGTTTTGCATGCTGGCGATGCGGTCGGATTCCTTGATCCGCAGGTGCTCGATGCCCGTAAAGAAACCTTTGACCCCCAGCACGGCACAGGCCGTCATCACGGAGGGAACAATGTCGGGAGCATCGGAAAAGTCAAAGCTTATGGCGGAAGCCGGATTTCCCGAATGGGTCAGGACCACTCCGGTTTGCGTGAATTCAGTCTTAACGCCGAGTTGCGCAAAGACTTCGGCCAGGAAATGGTCACCCTGAGTGCTGTCATCCAGCAAACCGGGCAGCGTCACCGTGGCATCTGGCAGGAAAGCTACCATCTGATACCAGAAAGCGGCCGAACTCCAGTCCGATTCCACGGTCACCTTTCTCACGAAATAGTGTCCGTGGCGGACGCGGATCTCATCGCCCTGATATTCCACATCCACCAAAAAATCTTTCATCAGCCGCCGGGTCATGTCAATATAAGACGTGGAGACGGGATTTCCTTTCAATTTGATCTTTAACCCGTTGCTAAAATGGGGTGCGATAAGCATCAGGGCGGAAACGAACTGCGAGCTGGCAGAGGCCTGGATCTCGACTTCCTCACCGGAGAACTTCCGGCCTTTGATCATCAGAGGGGGAAAGCCTTCTTTTTCGGTGTAGGTGATGTCGGCACCCAGGCTCCGGAGGGCATCCACCAGGTCGGCTACGGGCCGCTGGCGCATCCGCTCGGAACCCGTCACCAGCCA
>JBJKPL010000005.1:0-13666 GCA_046706345.1 Candidatus Sulfidibacterium sp. | reverse complement strand
CGCATGAAAACCGAATTGAGGAAAAGAGAATTAGAGGCTAAAAACGTTAAGGAGTCTGTATAATGGAAAAGAGAAATCTTAGAAAAGAGCGAATCGGCATCGTCGTAAGCAATAAAATGGACAAATCCATTGCTGTCAATGTAGAGCGCCAACTCAAACATCCCATGTATGGAAAGTTTGTGAAGAAATCCAAGAAATTCATTGCCCACGACGAAAAGAATGAATGCAACATCGGCGATACCGTGCGCATCATGGAAACGCGTCCGCTGAGCAAAAATAAGAATTGGAGATTAGTAGAAATTATTGAAAGAGCTAAATAACCATGGTACAACAAGAATCAAGACTTGCAGTTGCTGATAACAGCGGAGCCAAAGAAGTGCTGGTGATCAGAGTTCTTGGCGGAACGGGAAAAAGGTATGCCAGTGTCGGCGACCAGATCGTGGTAGCCGTTAAGAATGCCTTACCTTCCGGAAATATCAAAAAAGGTGCCGTCGCAAAAGCTGTAGTGGTCAGAACCAAGAAAGAGGTGAGAAGAAACGACGGAAGCTATATTCGTTTTGATGATAACGCTTGTGTATTGCTGAACAATGCAGGTGAAATGATGGGAACCCGTATTTTTGGTCCCGTGGCCAGGGAATTGCGTGAAAAGCAATACATGAAAATTGTTTCACTGGCACCCGAAGTGCTTTAACAAAAGAAAACAAAGAGTTATGGCAAAATTGCATATAAAGAAAGGTGATAACGTGATGGTTATCGCAGGGAATGACAAAGGCCGCTCCGGTAGGGTGCTTGCTGTTGTTGCCGATAAGAACAAAGCCATCGTGGAAGGTGTGAACCTGGTTTCCAAACACACCAAACCCAATGCCGATTATCCGAACGGCGGGATCATTAAAAAGGAAGCTGCGATCCACCTGTCGAACCTGAAGGTAATCGACGGCGCAGGAAATCCTACCCGTATCGGTAGAAAACGCGATGAGAACAGTGGAAAATCAGTTCGTTATTCAAAAAAATCAGGGGAGGTCATCAAGTAATGGAATATCAACCTAGATTAAGAACAAAATATTTTGAGGAAATCGTTCCGGCACTTACTGAGAAATTCAGTTATAAAAGTGTGATGGAAGTTCCCAAATTAATGAAAATTGCGCTGAACCAGGGAATTGGTGCCGGTATTGCCGATAAGAAACTGATCGATGCCGGGGTGGCTGAAATGAGCGCTATCTCGGGGCAGAAAGCCGTTCCGACCATTTCCAAACACGACGTGTCCAATTTTAAACTCAGAAAGGGAGTTCCGATCGGGGTGCGTGTTACCCTGCGTGGGGATAAGATGTATGAGTTCCTGGACCGGCTGATTGCTGTGGCGCTGCCGCGTGTGAGAGACTTCAGAGGGATCAACGACAAGGGATTCGACGGCCGTGGAAACTATACCGTCGGGATTCCGGAACAGCTGATCTTTCCTGAGATTGACATCGATAAAGTGAGCCGCATCAACGGGATGGACATCACCTTTGTGACCAGTGCCAACACCGATGAAGAAGCAATGGCTTTATTGAAAGAATTTGGATTACCGTTTAAAAATCAAAAAAAATAATAAGCATGGCAAAAGAGTCAATGAAAGCTCGCGAGCTTAAAAGGCAGAAAATGGTGGCAAAATATGCTGAAAAGCGTGCTGCACTGAAAGCAGAGGGCGACTACGAAGCATTACAGAGAATTCCGAAAAACGCTTCACCCGTCCGTTTGCATAACCGTTGCCAGCTGACCGGAAGGCCGAAAGGATATATGAGACAGTTTGGTGTTTCGAGAATAAATTTCAGGGAAATGGCCCTCAAAGGGTTGATCCCCGGTTTGAAGAAATCCAGTTGGTAAATTAGAAAGATAAAAATATATTCAAGATGAATACTGATCCGATAGCAGACTATTTAACCAGAATCAGAAATGCCGTAGCAGCCAAACACCGCATGGTGGAAATGCCGGCTTCTAATCTGAAGAAAGATATTACCAAAATTCTGTTTGAAAAAGGGTATATTTTAAACTACAAGTTCGAAGATGAAAATTATGGCGTTATTAAAATCGCCCTGAAATATCATCCCGTAACAAAGATGCCGGCCATCAGCAGCATTACCCGGGTTTCCACACCAGGACTGAGAAAATATGCCAACGCCGACAATCTTCCGCGCGTTATGAACGGACTCGGAATTGCCATTCTTTCAACCTCACACGGTGTGATCACGGACAAAGAAGCCCGTAAATTAGGGGTGGGAGGCGAAGTAATTTGTTATGTAAGTTAATATAACAGGAGAGATAACTCATGTCACGAATAGGAAACAAAGCAATTACCCTCCCCCAGGGAGTAGAAGTGAAAGTCAGCGATAACAACATCGTCACCGTAAAAGGCAAACTGGGAGAGTTAAAACAAGATATTGATCCGAACATCACCGTTTCGATCGAGGGTGACATTCTGACCCTGAGCCGGAAGAGTGACAGCAAGGACCACAAAGCCAAACACGGCCTGTACCGCTCGCTGCGGAACAACATGGTCACCGGCGTCAGCGAAGGATTTACCTCCGTTCAGGAATTGGTCGGTGTAGGTTACAAAGCTGAAAACAAAGGCCAGTTGCTGGAACTGTCTCTGGGGTATTCGCACCACATTTATCTGGAACTCCCCGAAGAGGTGAAAGTGGAAACGGTTACCGAAAGAGGTAAAAACCCGTTGATCAAATTAACCTGCAACGACAAGCAGTTGTTAGGCCAGGTTACGGCCAAGATCCGGTCGCTGAGGAAACCCGAACCCTACAAGGGCAAAGGGATCAAATTCCAGGGCGAAGAACTTCGGAAAAAAGCAGGGAAATCTGCTGAAAAGAAATAGTACAATAGTTCGTAAACTGAAAAAACCATTAAGAAAATGGTCGTTAACAATAAAAAAGTATTTCGCATGAACAGGATCAAGATGCGTGTCAGAAAAAGCATCACGGGCACCGCAGCCAGACCGCGTATGAGCGTTTTCAGAAGCAACAAACAGATTTATGTTCAGTTGATCGACGATGCGGCTCAACGGACCCTGGTTTCTGCTTCCTCAAGCGATAAAAGCCTTGAAGGAGATAAGGTTACTAAAATTGAACAAGCCAAGAAAGTCGGTAATTTAATCGCTGCCCGGGCTAAAGAAGCCGGAATCGAAAACGTCGTTTTCGACCGGAACGGATATTTGTATCACGGAAGGGTTAAATCACTCGCAGAAGCTGCCAGAGAGGGAGGACTTAAATTTTAAGAGATTATGTCAAACGCAAACGTAAACAAAATTAAATCCAGCGAAATCGAATTCAAAGACAGGCTGGTAAGCATTCAGAGAGTAACCAAAGTTACCAAGGGAGGTCGTACCTTCAGTTTCTCCGCCATTGTGGTGGTCGGTAACGAAAACGGCATCGTGGGTTATGGTCTTGGCAAAGCCAAGGAAGTAACGGCTGCCATTGCCAAAGGGATCGATGATGCAAAGAAACATTTGATCCGTGTACCGATCTTAAAAGGAACAGTTCCGCATCCCCAGACGGGTAAATACAGTGGCGCCCGCGTTTATATTCAGTCAGCGGCTCCCGGTACCGGTGTGATCGCCGGTGGTGCTATGCGTGCTGTGCTGGAAAGCGTGGGAGTTACCGATGTGTTGGCAAAATCCAAAGGTTCCTCAAACCCGCACTCCGTGGTGAAAGCCACCATCGATGCGCTGAGCAAACTGCAGGATCCTTACACGGTGGCCCAGGTGCGTGGTGTCGATTTGGATAAAGTTTTTAACGGATAGGAGATGATCGAGATGAAAAAGTACAGGATTACCCAAGTGAAAAGTGCCATCAACAGACCGGCCCGTCAGAAAAGAACCCTGGAAGCGTTAGGGTTGAAAAAACTGAACAACCCCAAAGATGTGGAAGGTACTCCGCAGGTTTTGGGAATGATCGACAAAGTGAAGCATTTATTAAAGGTTGAAGAACTTTAAAATAGGAAAATACAATGGATTTAAGCAATCTTAAACCGGCGAAAGGTTCTGTAAAGAACTCTAAACGAATTGGCAGGGGCCAGGGATCCGGACGCGGTGGTACTTCCACAAGAGGCCATAAAGGCGCTCAGTCAAGATCCGGTAACAAGCAGAAACTGGGCTTCGAAGGCGGACAGATGCCGTTGTTCCGTCGTGTGCCGAAATTCGGATTCAAGAATATTAACCGGAAAGAATTTCAGGGTGTGAATTTGGATACCTTGCAACAACTGGCCGATGAGAAAAAGCTGAAAGCAATCGACAAGAGCGTCCTCATCGAAAACGGTTTGGCATCGAAGAACGATTTGGTGAAGATCCTGGGCAGAGGCGAACTGAAAGCCAAACTGGAAGTCAGTGCCGATGCTTTTACCAAGTCAGCAAAAGAAGCCATTGAAGCCAATGGAGGTAGTGCCATCATAATTTAAGAGCGGATGAAAAAGTTTATCGAAACTATACGAAATATATACAAGATTGAAGAGCTGAGGAAGCGGATTCTCTACACGCTGGGTATCATTCTAATTTATCGGCTGGGATCCTATGTGGTCCTTCCCGGTGTGGATCCCAACATGCTCACCAATCTTCAGAACCAGAGCAGTTCAGGCCTGATGGGTCTGCTGAACATGTTTTCAGGGGGCGCCTTTTCACATGCTTCCATCTTTGCTCTGGGCATCATGCCTTATATTTCTGCTTCGATCGTCATCCAGCTCCTGGGAATGGCCATCCCTTATTTTCAGCGACTGCAACGAGAAGGTGAAAGCGGCACCCGGAAAATCAACCAGATCACCCGTTACCTTACAGTAGCCATCGTAGCTTTTCAGGCTCCGGCTTACATCGCCAACCTGGTTTCACAGGTTCCGGCGGAGGCCATCACGCCTTTTAGCGCTGCCGTGACCCATCCTCCGGTGTATTTCTGGGTATCGTCAACCATTATCCTGATTTCCGGAACGCTGTTTGTGATGTGGCTGGGTGAAAAAATTACGGATAAAGGCATTGGAAACGGTATTTCCCTGATCATTATGATCGGGATCATTGCCCGGCTCCCCAGTGCGCTGGCACAGGAATTTGTTTCCCGGATCGTAGAAACCAACGGAGGAATGGTCTACTTCCTTGTCGAATTGGTGATCCTGGTGCTGGTGATCCTGTTTACCATTCTGTTGGTAACGGGTACCCGTAAGGTGCCGATCCAGTATGCCAAAAGGATCGTAGGGAACAAACAATATGGCGGCGTGCGTCAGTATCTGCCCTTGCGTGTGAACGCAGCCGGTGTGATGCCCATCATTTTTGCACAGGCCATCATGTTCCTGCCGTTGACGCTGGTGGGTTTTGCAAGCAACTCGCCGAGTTTGGGCGCTTTTGCTTCCGCCATGACCGACTTCAACGGATTCTGGTATAACATGACGTTCTTTATCCTGATTATTTTATTTACTTATTTTTATACTGCAATTACCATCAACCCCAACCAGATGGCGGAAGACCTGAAGAAAAACGGAGGTTTTATCCCAGGGGTGAAACCCGGACGGAAAACATCGGATTATCTCGATAATATCCTGTCCCGGATCACCCTGCCCGGATCTATTTTCCTCGGTTTGATCGCCATTTTGCCCTTGTTTGCCCGTTTGATCGGTGTGAACAGTGCCTTTGCCGCGTTCTACGGAGGTACTTCGCTGCTTATCCTGGTAGAGGTTGTTTTGGATACATTACGGCAGGTGGAAAGTTATCTGTTGATGCGCCACTATGACGGTCTGACCAAATCCGGAAGGATTAAAGGCCGGGCTGGCTTTGGCGCCGGTATCTAAAATGGAGAACTGAATGATCTATATAAAGACAGAAGAAGAAATAGAATTACAAAGACAGAGTTCTTTACTTGTTGGCTCAACATTAGCCGAAGTGGCTAAGCATATCAAACCAGGCGTAAAAACCATTGAACTGGATCGCATCGCCGAGACGTTTATCCGAGACCATGGTGCTGTACCGGGTTTTAAGGGATACGGCGGTTTTCCCGCTTCCCTGTGTATCTCGGTCAATGATAAGGTGGTTCATGGGATTCCGGATGAAACGGAATTGAAAGACGGAGATATCGTATCCATAGACTGTGGTACTTTTATGAATGGTTTCTACGGTGATTCCGCTTACACTTTTCCGGTAGGGGAAGTGGCCGAGGAGATCCTCTTGTTGCTGGAACGCACCAAACAGTCACTTTATCTGGGCATCGAACAGGCGGAAGCCGGAAAGCGGGTTCATGATATCGGTTATGCCATCCAGACCTACGTGGAGCGTTTTGGATACAGTGTGGTCAGAGATCTGGTAGGACATGGTGTCGGAAAAAACCTGCACGAGGATCCGGAAGTGCCCAATTACGGAAGGCGCGGCACCGGAGCCAAACTGAGGCCGGGCATGTGTATTGCCATTGAACCGATGATCAACCTGGGCGGGAAGGAAGTTTTTCAGGAAAATGACGGCTGGACAATACGCACTTTGGACGGAAAAGTATCGGCACATTTTGAACATGATGTGGCGATCCGAAACGGCAAAGCAGATATTTTGTCAAGTTTTGAAGAAATTGAAAAAGTTCTGAATAAAAAATAGTCTTTATGGCAAAACAACAATCAATCGAACAAGACGGAACGGTTGTAGAATCGTTGGGAAACGCGATGTTTCGGGTTGAACTGGAAAACGGACATGTGATCACGGCCCATATCTCGGGTAAAATGAGGATGCATTACATCAAAATTTTACCCGGTGACAGAGTCAAACTGGCCATGTCGCCTTATGACTTAACAAAAGGAAGAATAACATTTAGATATAAATAAAAAGCGATGAAAATACGTGCATCCATTAAAAAGAGAACCCCTGAAGATAAATTGGTACGTCGAAAAGGGAAGTTGTATATCATTAACAAAAAAAATCCGAAGTACAAACAAAAACAAGGTTAATTACTTGTTGAATTATTAAAAATTTGAATTATGGCAAGAATTGCTGGAGTTGATATACCCCAAAACAAAAGAGGTGAAATTGCTTTGACCTACATCTACGGGATTGGCAGAAGCAGTGCGCAGAAAATTTTAACTGAAGCCGGAATTGATTGGGATAAAAAAGTCAAGGATTGGAGCGACGACGAGCAGAATGCGGTCCGTACTGTGATCAGCGATCAGTTCAAGGTAGAGGGTGTGCTGCGCTCGGAAGTCCAGATGAACATTAAACGGTTGATGGATATCGGTGCATACCGCGGCATCCGCCACCGGATCGGTCTGCCATTGCGGGGTCAAAAAACCAAGAACAATGCACGTACCCGTAAAGGCCGTAAGAAAACGGTGGCCAATAAGAAAAAGGCTACCAAGTAAGAAGTAACAGATTAGATTTTTCAGGAAATATAACGAAAATGGCAAAAAAGACCAGAAGCACAAAAAAGCGGGTAGTAAAGATTGAGCCGTCAGGAAAGGCTTTTATCCAGGCTACTTTCAACAACATTATTATTTCACTGACCAACGATTCAGGGCAGGTCATTTCTTGGTCTTCTTCTGGAAAGATGGGCTTTAAGGGCTCCAAGAAAAATACCCCGTATGCCGCACAGATGTCAGCTCAGGATTGTGCCAAAGTGGCTTATGACCTGGGATTACGTAAGGTGAAGGTATATGTGAAAGGACCCGGAGCAGGACGTGAATCGGCCATCAGGACACTGCATTCCTCAGGAATTGAAGTGACCGAGATCATTGATGTGACGCCGATTCCTCACAACGGTTGCCGTCCGCCCAAAAGAAGAAGAGTTTAATAAAGCGTAGTTTAACAAGACAAATTATATTTTATTATGGCAAGATATATTGGCCCCAAATCAAAAATTGCCCGTCGATTCGGTGACCCGATTTACGGTGCAGACAAAGTTCTGGAAAAGCGAAATACGCCTCCGGGACAGCATGGCCAAAACAGGAAAAGAAAGAAACAGTCGGAGTACGGAATTCAGCTGCAGGAGAAACAAAAAGCAAAATATACTTACGGAATTTTGGAAAAACAATTCCGCAATATTTTTGAAAAAGCCTCCCGCAGAAAAGGGATCACCGGTGAAAACCTGTTGATGCTGATCGAATCCCGGCTGGATAACACCATTTTCCGTTTGGGTATTGCTCCTTCACGGGCCCCAGCCCGTCAGCTGGTATCACACCGGCACATCACCGTGAACGGGGGCATCGTGAACATTCCATCCTATCTGTTGGTTCCCGGCGACGTGATTGCCGTGCGTGAGAAATCGAAAAACCTGGAAGCCATTTCCGATTCGCTGGCTTCCAACAACAAGTCATTCTCCTGGTTGGAATGGAATGGTGAAAAAGTGGAAGGGAAATTCCTTAATTATCCTTCCCGTGAAGAGATCCCTGAAAACATCAAGGAGAACCTGATCGTTGAGTTGTACTCAAAATAAAATTTAACAAGTAATCAAAAAGCTAAACTGATACTATGGCGATATTAGCATTTCAAAAGCCCGACAAAGTTATCATGAACCAACACACTCACTAAAGAGGCGTTTTTGAATTCCGCCCTCTGGAGCCAGGTTTCGGTATCACAATAGGTAACGCGCTCCGTAGAATCCTGCTGTCCTCATTGGAAGGTTTTGCCATCACCAACGTGAAAATCGAAGGGGTGGTTCACGAATTTTCAGGCATTGACGGCGTGATCGAGGATGTTACAGAGATCATCCTGAACCTTAAAAAAGTTCGCTTTAAACAACAGATTCCAGGTGAAAATACCGAAAAAGTAAATATCGTTATCGGTGATAAGAAAGTTTTCAAAGCTGGAGACATCAATAAGTTCCTCTCTGTTTTTCAGGTCCTGAATACCGAAGAAGTGATCTGTAATCTGGATCCTTCCGTGAAACTGAGTATGGAAATTACGGTGAAGAAAGGAAGAGGTTATGTGCCTGCGGAGGAAAATAAAGATCCGGAAGCACCCATCGGAACCATTGCCATTGACTCCATTCATACGCCCATCAAAAATGTGAACTATCAGATAGAAAACTATCGGGTGGAGCAGAAAACAGACTATGAGAAGCTGATCATGGAAATTGACTCCGATGGTTCCATTCATCCGAAAGACGCGTTGAAAGAAGCTGCCAAGATCCTCATTCACCACTTTATGCTGTTCTCTGACGAAAAAATCTCTCTTGGATACGAAGACAAAGCAGCTACAGAAGAATTCGATGAAGGTACCCTGCACATCCGTCAGTTGTTGAAAACCAAACTGGTGGATATGGACCTTTCCGTCCGGGCGCTGAACTGTCTGAAAGCCGCCGATGTTGAAACCCTCGGAGAACTGGTTTCCTACAGTAAGAATGATCTATTGAAATTCCGGAATTTCGGTAAAAAATCGCTGGCCGAACTCGAGCAGCTGGTAAGCTCAAAGAATCTGGAATTCGGTATGAATGTAGCAAAATATAAATTAGATAAGGATTAAGAAAGATGAGACACAGAAAGAGCATTAACCATCTGGGAAGAACCAGTGCCCACCGTAAGGCCATGTTGGCAAACCTGGCTTCCTCGTTGATTTTACATAAAAGAGTTACCACTACCGTTGCCAAAGCCAAAGCTTTGAGAACTTATGTGGAACCTTTGATCACCAAAGCCAAGGACGATTCTACCCACTCACGTCGTATCGTTTTCAGTTTGCTCCAGAACAAAGAAGCCGTGAGCGAACTTTTCCGTGAAGTATCCAAAAAAGTGGGTGACAGACCCGGCGGATATACCCGGATCCTGAAACTGGGGACGCGTCAGGGTGACAATGCCGATATGGCTTTCATGGAACTGGTGGATTATAACGAGAACCTCCTTTCCGAAAAAGAGGCTTCCAAATCCAAATCGAGGCGTCGCCGTGGGGGTAAAAGTCCTGCTAGCAAGAAAGCAGAAGTAACTGCCGCTCCCGCTGAAAAGGAGGAAAAAGCTGAAGTGAAAACAGAAGCTACCGCCGAAACCGTGGCTGAAGAAGTGAAAGCACCAGAAGCCCAGGTGGAGGAAGTGGTGGCAGAACCTGCCGCTGAAACTCCGGTGGAAGACAAAATAAATGAAGAAGCTGCTCCTGCTGAAGAAGCCGAAAAGGAAGCTCCAAAAGCAGAAGCCAAGAAAGATGAAAAGGCCGAATCTGCGGATGAGGCCGAGGAAGAAAGCAAGTAAGATCTTTCAAAATATGAATAGCAAAAGCCATCCTGAAATTAAGGATGGCTTTTTTTTGTTTCCCGAATGAAAATTCATTTCATTTTTTAACAACCGGTCCTGGTTTCCGACTCCAATCATGATAATTACTTTTAAATCAAGTCTGTTTCTGAGACTTGGGCCTACAAAAGCTGTTGATAATTTCGACGTCTAGTTTAACAATTAGTTAATGGGCTTTGCAAAAAAATATCCTTTTTTTGCAAATTCAAAAGCTGTTTAGTTTAATAAGTACCACAATACATAAATCAATAATAATGAAGTAGAACAATAATCAAACCTGACTTACGCAATTTATTATAAATCAATTTAAATTAATTATGAAAAGTGTAAAATTACTCGCATTTTTTTTACTTAGCCTGGTCTTTGTCGGCACGACAATGGCGCAAGGCGTGGTTAAAGGGGTTGTCAAAGATGCAACCACCCATGAAAGCCTGGTAGGGGCTACTGTTGTTGTGGCAGGCACTACCACCGGTATTACCACCAATCTGGATGGTAGTTTCTCCATCGATGTACCCGCAGGTGCACAAAAACTGAAAATCAGTTATGTGGGTTATCAGAATATCACCAAAGAAGTGACGGTGACCAAAAATCAAACCGTTAACCTCGGCACCATCAAACTGCCTTCCAGCGCCATTGGATTGCATGAAGTGAATGTGCTGGCGAATATCGCCGTTGGACGGAAGACCCCAGTGGCCGTTTCCACCCTGAACTCTCAAACCATCGAGGATAATCTGGGGAACCAGGAATTCCCCGAAGTCATGAACACCACCCCTGATGTCTATGCTACCAAATCCGGTGGTGGATTCGGGGATGCGCAGGTCAATATCCGTGGATTTGACCAGAGAAACATCGCCTTCCTGATCAACGGGATCCCCGTGAATGATATGGAAAATGGTTGGATGTACTGGTCAGACTGGGCCGGACTGGCAGATGTCACCCGTACCATTCAGATCCAGAGAGGCCTGGGGGCTTCCAAGCTGGCCATCAACTCTGTGGGTGGAACAGTCAATATCATTACCAAAACCACAGACATGGAAAAAGGAGGCTCTTTTTCGATGTCCATGACCGATTACGGTCAATACAAAGAAATGCTGACCTTGTCGACCGGTCGGTTGAAAACGGGAACCGCCATTACCTTTTCGGGATCGCATACCGAAGGCCCCGGTTATATTGATGCTACCTGGGTGAAGGCCTGGTCCTATTTCTTCAGCGTGGCACAGGAACTGGGCAAAAACAACCAGTTGGTATTTACCATTTTCGGTGCACCCCAGCAACACGGCCAGCGTGTCTACATGCTGACCCAGGCTCAGTTCGACAAATATGGTCCGAAATACAACCCCAACTGGGGCTGGCTGGGTGGCAAACTGCTGAACGAACGTGTAAACTATTATGACAAGCCACAAATTGCCTTGAACTGGTATTCCAAACTGAGCGACAAAGCGCAACTGGCAACTTCGGTTTACTACTCTTTTGGTACCGGTGGCGGATCGGGTCCCTTGGGCACCTATGATGTTGTAAACGCCTATGGTCAGTATAACTGGGATGCCATGGTGGCTACCAATGCTGCAAATGTCAATACCGATCATACCACCGATGCAGAAGCACAATCAACCCACATTATCCGGAACTCCGTAAACAACCACCAATGGTTTGGTATCCTTTCAACCCTGACGGAAAAATTGAGTGAACCTTTGACTTTGACCGCCGGTGTTGACTTCCGTCATTACAAGGGGGAACACTATCGTGAAGTGCGCGATCTGTTAGGTGGTGATTATTATTATGATAAAGTATACGGTGTGACGCACGTAGGCGATAAGATTGCTTACTGGGACGATGGTCACGTAACTTACGGCGGCCTCTTCGCACAGTTGGAATATACCAAGGGCGCTTTTGACGCTTTCCTGGCTGGATCTGCTTCCAACACCTGCGCTTACCGTGTCGACCACTAATCCTACTATCCAGCCCAGACGGCTGCTGTCAGTCCGAAAGTGTCTATGGCCGGATACAATTTCAAAGTGGGTGGTAACTATAATATTTCTCCCAGGAGTAACCTCTTTGTCAATGCAGGATAATATTCCAGGGTTCCGTTCTTTGAGTACATGTACCTGAATTATGTGAATGATCTGAACACCAATCTGAAGAACGAGACTGTTACCGCCGGTGTGATCGGATACAACTATACGGCGCCCCATTTTACTTTCAAAGCCAATGCATACTATACGGTCTGGGGCCACATCAACATGATCGCCAGTTATTATGACAATAATAATGTACAGCAGAATGCTTACCTGTCCGATCTGAAACAGATCAACTCAGGTATTGAGCTGGAAGCCCACTATGCCGTAACGGAGTGGATGAACCTGGGTGGGATGGCCAACTTTGGTCACTGGATCTACGGCAACAACGTCGCTGCCACCCAGTACAACGACCAAACCCATGCTGAAACGGGAACGGCTTATTTGTATACCAAAAACCTGAGGGTAGGACAGCAACCGCAGACTTCCTATGGATTGTTTGGTAAATTCAGAGTGGCAAAGCAGGTCGATTTCGGTGTCAATTACCTGTACTATGCAAATCTCTATGCCGATCTGTCTCCTCAATACCGTACCAGTTCAGCCAATACGGCACAGGCTTACAAGCTGCCCAATTACGGAATGGTGAATGTACGCCTGGGCTGGAAATTTAAACTGGCCGGTTTGGATTCCTATTTCAACTGGAATGTCTACAACCTGATGAACAAAGTCACCCTGGTGGAGGCTAACGATAAATTCAACGGGACCGCCAACGTATTCAAACAAGGATACTGGAGCTCGGGAAGAAATATGAACTTCTCGTTAAAAGTGAAGTTCTAAAAGACTTCTTTTCCTTAGAAAAAGCTGCTTCATTTCGATGGGGCAGCTTTTTTTGTGTTCGGATGTCGGGAACGAAGGAAGACTTCAGTGAGGAAAAAAAGTCAGTTTCGGCGCCGGCCTGATGTTTTGAGAGGTCCATTTTGCAGGAACTCATTTCTGAACGGGCCTGTTTTTTGGATTCTTTCCGTTTACTAAAATGTTAAGATTTTGTTTTACAGTGGGTTTATCCCTTGATAAAAAAATCCGAAAAAAATCCCAAATAGGGTTGCAAAGAATAGAAAGATGACTATTTTTGCGCCTCCAAACAACAAGGGAAAACGTTCTTAAAAATTGGAGGGTGACGCAAGCCGGGAAAGAGCAGATCGGGAAGAAAAAATTATTCAGAAAAAGCTTGCGAGAAAGAAAAAGAGTATTACTTTTGCACTCCCAAATAAAGGGAACGATACTGAAGAGAAGGAAAGGCTGCCGGAAGGGGCAGTAAGTTCATAGACATAATGAAGCACAGCAAAGGAAAGGAACAGCGACTTTTGTCAATTTTGATGAAGGAAAAATACCTTTAAAAAACAGTCAGGATTTTGAAAGTAAAATTTTAGTAAAAACTTTTATAC
>JBJKPL010000004.1:0-8792 GCA_046706345.1 Candidatus Sulfidibacterium sp. | reverse complement strand
TTAAGTATACCCGCAAAGATTGAGAATATTGAAGGGGATGAGGCGATTTGCTCGGTAGGAGCATCGACTTACAAAGCCAGTTTGCAATTGCTCGACGGAGAAAAACTCGGTCCCGGGGATTACGTTTTGATCCATACGGGATTTGCCATTCAGAAGCTTGATGAGGAAGAAGCAAAAGCTTCCCTGAGTGCCTTTGAGGCATTTAAAAAACTGAACCTAGCCATGGATGAAGAAGAGCGGGACAACGGATCCCGTCATGTTTAGAACTATTCTGATACCGATATTCAAATAATATTTTTAGATTTGGAGTTGCCGTGGAAATGAGACCGTGGTCGGTGCCATGGCGAGCCGGGAGGTTGCAGGCCGATCACTGGCAAAAACAGGATTTAAGTTATTTATCATGAAGTACATAGACGAATACAGGGATAAAGAGATCGTACAGGGCCTGGCCCGGGAAATTGCCTCCCTTTCAAAAACCCCCGTCAAGCTGATGGAAGTTTGCGGCGGGCATACCATGTCGATCCAGAAATTCGGCATTCCGGGGTTGCTGCCCGACACGGTGGAACTGATTTCAGGCCCCGGATGCCCTGTTTGCGTTACCAGTAGGAGTTACATTGACAAAGCGGTGGCTTACAGTCGTCGCGAAGACGTGATCATTACCACTTACGGGGATCTGATCCGCGTTCCGGGTTCCACCTCTACGTTGGAGAAAGAACGTGCCAACGGGGCCAACATCCAGGTGGTGTATTCCATTATGGATGCCCTGATGATCGCCAAAAAGAACCGGAGCAAAAAGGTGATCTTCCTGGGCATCGGATTTGAAACCACAGCACCCAGTTCGGCGGCCGGGATCCTGCAGGCTAAAGTAGCCGGCCTGTTCAATTTTTCTGTTTTTAGCGCCCACAAGGTGATGCCTCCGGCCATGGCCGCCTTGATTGACGAGGGGGTAAAGATCAACGGATACATCGGACCGGGACACGTGAGCACCATCACCGGAAAGGGCATTTATGAAGACATACCCAAAAAATACGGCCTGGGCGTCGTGATCAGCGGCTTTGAGCCTGTCGATCTGATGCAAAGCATTCTGATGCTGGTGAAGCAGATAGAAAATAAAGATCCCAAGGTGGAGATCCAATATACCCGGGCAGTAAAACCCGAAGGCAATGTACGGGCCCAGCAAATGCTGGACGAGGTGTTTGAGCCCGGCGACGATTGGTGGCGCGGATTGGGGATATTGAAAGACAGCGGCCTGAAGATCCGGGAAGCATACGAAATCCACGATGCGGAAAAGGCGGTGGGGGACGTGGCTGTGGAACCCCTGATCGAGCCGAAAGGCTGCATTTGCGGTCTGGTGTTGAAAGGATTGAAAAAACCGAAGGACTGTGGATTGTTTGCAAAAGCCTGTACCCCGTTGAGTCCCGTGGGTTCCTGTATGGTTTCCAGCGAAGGCGCTTGTCAGGCTTACTATTTGTACAACAGAAGTTAACGAAATGCACGTGTGAAACCGTTGTTCTGACATTATTTAATCGGAAAACGGGTGAGGGGGTTGACATAACACACGAATAATCCTTATTTTTGAGAGAATTCTCTAAAAACAATTAGTTTTGAAAGATTTACAGAAGATACGGCAATCAGAATCGGTTCAGTGTATTCATTTGACTGAATTGCTGCGCGTGTCGGTAAATGATAAAAAGCCCTTGTTATGAAAAAACCTTTAAAGATCCTGCTGATTGAGGACAATTCCGCGGATGCCATCTTACTGAGAGAGGTACTGAATGAGAACTTCCCCGGTTTCTCCATGAAGACGATCACCCGGGAAGAAGAAATGCTGAAAGAGGTCAGGAAGGATTATGATCTGATCATTTCAGATTTCTTTTTGCCCACCTTCAACGGGATGAAAGCCCTTGAGATCCGAAACCGGGAAAACCCCGCTTTACCGCTGATCATTTGCACCAGTTCCATGGATGAGAATACGGCGGTGGAATGTATGAAAGCCGGCGCTGATGATTACATCCTGAAGTCGGAAATCGGGAAAATGGGGCGTATTATTCCCCATGTACTGGAAACCAAACAAATTGAAAACGAGAAAAGGAATATGGAACACGTGCAGTCGGTGATCTTCGAGATCGCCGAAGCCACTTTGTTCTCACACGACCTGATAAAAACGCTGGGACAGGTGCATCAGTCCATCGGAAAACTAATGAATGTCAGCAATTTTTATGTGGCGTTGTACCGCGAGAAAACCGACACTTTTGATTTTCCCTATTTTAAGGATGCGCACGATGAGCCGAGACAATTTACCAATTTGGATCGCAGGCGTGGTGTAACAGGCTATGTATGGCGCACCGGCAAGCCGCTTTTTGCCGATGAGAAAGTGCAGCAGGATCTGGTGAAAAAGGGTGAAATTGACATCATCGGTCATCCGGCCCCCATCTGGATCGGTGTGCCGCTGAAAACCGAAAACCGGATCATCGGGGTGATGGCGGTTCAGAATTATGAGGATGCCGGAGCATTAAGGAAAGAGGATCTTTCCTTGCTGAATCATATCTCCAAGCAGCTGGCCAACACCATTGAGCGCAAGGAATTGTCGGATCGGCTAAAGGAAAATGAAGAAAAATTCCGCAAGGCCTTCGAAACCTCGCCCGATGCCTTTTCCATCCTGGAAAAAGAAACGGGAAATTTTGTTGAAGTCAATAATGGTTTTGTTGAATTGACCGGCTACAGCCGGGAGGAGATCCTGAGCGGGAAATTGAACGTCATCCAGTTGCTGGCCAATCCGGAAGTGCGAAGCGAGGGCCTGAAAAACATCTCCGAAAGGGGTTTTGTGAAAAATGAGGAAGTGCTGTTAAAAACAAAATCCGGAAAGGTGATCCCGATCCTGGTTTCGGCTTCTGCCATGGATCTTCAAGGGAAAACGCATTTTTTGGTCGTGGCCAAAAATATTGAAAGCATCAAGAAAACGGAGGCCCTGCTCCGGAAAAGTGAACAGGACCTCAAGATTCTGATCAACGCAACGCCGGATGTGATCCAGTTCAAGGACGGAAAGGGGAAATGGATCGCTGCCAATCAGGCGACGTTGGATTTTTTTGACCTCCGGGAAGAGGAATGCATGGGGTACTCCGACCTGGACCTCGCATCGAAAAAATTAGAACAACAGCAGATCTTTCAGGAATGTGCCCGTTCCGACGAAGAGACCTGGCGCAAAGGGGTCCTGACGCGAATGAATGAGGTGATCCCCCGTCCTGACGGCAGCGTAAAGATCTTTGACATTATTAAGGTACCGCTGTTTGAGGACGCCGGATCCCGGAAGAGCATCCTGGTTTACGGACGGGACATTACCCATCAGAAAGAAATGGAAGGCACCATGATTGACCGGGAGAAAAATTATCGCATCCTGTTCGAGAATTCTCCCCTGGGGATCTTCACGGCAAAACCCGACGGGACCATCCTGGAAGCCAATCCCGAGTTGTTGAAGATCCTGGGCTCTCCGTCGCTGGAAGAGACCAAAAAGATCAACATCCTGAAATTTGCACCGCTGAAAGAAAACGGATACAGCGAAAAGTTCATCCAGTCCACACAAACCGGAGAGATCGTAAAAGTGGAACTGGAGTATACCTCCAAGTGGGAGCGCACCAAGTGGCTTTCCAGTCAGATCGTGCCCTTGAAAAACGAGGATGGGAAAATCGAAAAGATCTATACGGTCATCGAAGATATCAGCGAACAAAAAAATACGGAAAAGGATCTGATCCGTGCCAAGGAAAAGGCCGAGGAAAGCGACCGGTTGAAATCCGAATTTCTGGCCAACCTGTCGCACGAGATCCGGACACCCATGAACGGGATCATCGGCTTTTCCAGTCTGCTGGAAGAAGGAAAGATCGGTGAAGCGTCCAGCAAGAACTACATCCGCATCATCATCAACAGTGCGCAGCAGCTTTTGCGCATCATCGATGATATTTTGGAGATATCCAAGCTCGAGACCCATCAGGTGACGCTGCGTCCCCGCAAGGTAGACATCAACGACCTGCTTCAGGACTTCTTCTCGGTATTTGATCTGAAAGCCAAAGAAAAGAAACTGGCCCTGTATATTGACAAACCGCTGGATGGCGCAGCTGCCGAGATCCTGTTGGACGACAATAAGCTGCAAAAGATCTTCGCCAACCTGCTGGAGAACGCACTGAAGTTTACCTACGAGGGCTTTATCAAGATCGGTTACAAACTCAAGGGCAAAAACCTGGAGTTTTATGTGAAGGACACGGGCATCGGTATCGATCCGGCCAACCGGGAGCTCATCTTTGAAAGATTTTCGCAGGAAGAAAAAGATCTCTCAAGGAAATTTGGTGGCCTGGGGCTTGGACTTTCCATTGCCAGGGCCAACGCCGAACTCCTGGGTGGCACCATCCGCGTGGAATCGGAAAAAGGCAAGGGATCCACTTTTTATGTCAGTATTCCTTACACTCCGGGCAACCCCGATCAGGTTACCGACCCCGGGAAGAAAGAAACCCGGATCGGAAATAAAACCATCCTGGTGGTAGAAGACGAAGAGATCAATTATCAGTACATCGAGTTTTTGCTGAAACACATGAAGGAACCCGAATACACCATCATTCACGCCATCGACGGACTGCAGGCGGTAGAATTCTGCCGAACCCACAACGACATCGGCCTGGTATTGATGGATATCAAGATCCCGGGTATTACCGGGCTGGAAGCAACCCGTCGGATCAAGAAAATGAATGCGGAAGTTCCGGTGGTGGCCCAAACGGCCTACGCTACTGCCGAAGACCGTGACAAGGCCATGGAGGCAGGCTGTGATGATTTTATAAGCAAGCCTTTTCAGAAAAACGATTTCTACGAACTCATAAAAAAATATGTTTAACCCATCCCGGGACCGGTTGTCGGGCCCGGAAGGGGAACTTTGATTTAAAACGGCAGGTTGATGGAAAAAGAGAAAATCCTTTTGGGCCACGGAAGCGGCGGGCGGATGAGCCATGATTTGATAGACGGGTTGTTTGCCCGTTATTTTGATAATGATATCCTGCGGCAGCAGTCGGATTCGGCAGTACTGAAACCCGGATCTGAGCACCTGGCTTTCACCACGGATTCCTTTGTGGTGGATCCGGTTTTCTTTCCCGGCGGAAACATCGGTAAACTGGCCATCGCCGGTACGGTTAACGATCTGGCGGTTTCAGGGGCCGTCCCCAGGTATCTTAGCGCGGGATTTGTGATCGAGGAGGGCTTTCCCATGGATCAACTGGAAGTCATTGTGCAAACCATGGCCGACGAAGCTGCTGGAGCAGGAGTAAAGATCGTTACGGGTGACACCAAGGTCGTGGATAAAGGAAAATGTGATAAGATCTTTATCAATACCAGCGGGATCGGGGTCCTTGACGCGCGTTTTGTTTCCATCGGCTCCGGTAGGGGCATGAAACCCGGTGACAAACTCATCCTCAACGGGGAAATCGGAGCCCATGGCATGGCGATCATGGCGGCACGCAACGATCTGAACATCACCGCACCCATCGCTTCCGACTGTGCCTGCCTGAATGGAATGATCCGACAGGTATTGGATGCCGGTATCCGGGTAAAATTCATGCGGGATGCCACGCGTGGCGGGCTGGGAACTGTGGCTGCTGAATTGGTCAGAGGGAAGGAGACCGGCCTGCAGATCGATGAGGACCAACTGTGTATTGGGGAAGGTGTTCGCGGCATGTGCGAGTTGCTCGGTTTTGACCCATTGTATGTCGCCAATGAAGG
Source organism: Candidatus Sulfidibacterium sp. (assembly GCA_046706345.1). Taxonomy (GTDB): domain Bacteria; phylum Bacteroidota; class Bacteroidia; order Bacteroidales; family F082; genus Sulfidibacterium. The sequence goes on along the minus strand of JBJKPL010000004.1, from coordinate 3,038 downwards.
AAAGGTGCTGATGGTGGTAGAAGCCGGCGACGCAGAGAAAGCCCTGGACATCCTGCGATCTCATCCGTTGGGCAAAGCATCCTCTGTGATCGGAGAGATCACAGACACTCACAAAGGCAAAGCCTGGCTGAATACCGTGGTGGGAGGGAAGCGGATTATCGAAATGCTTTCGGGGCAGCAATTGCCCCGGATCTGCTAATCTCCGTATTGCTCATAAAATTTATGTAGTTCCAGAGAAAGGTCCTCGAAGGCAACATAGTGGTTCGGGCATCCGCTTCTGGAACAAAGGCTGACCCTTCCGCCCGTATCCAGCATCAGGGATACCATGGGCGCATCACATAATTTACATTCTTCTTTAACCAGCAATTCCTTATTGCAATGAGGGCAGGTAAATTCCACGATTTCCCCTTTTTTGATCTCAACATCGGAAATGTTTTGATAACATTCATAAACAGCACACAGATGGATGGTTCCCCGTTCAAATTCTGTCTGGATGTTCAATTTAATGCTGGGATGTCCCTGGATCTGGACGTCTTCGTCCAGCAGGGATTTCATGCAAAAGGGGCATTTCACCGATAATGAAATCTGTTTTTTCATGCGGTTGTTATTTTGGGTTTTGAGCTACTAAGATACGAAATTTCAAACCAGAAAGAAAGGCCTTGAATGATTTAGAGTCATTTTAAGTTGAAGAGATTCTTTTCCGGGGGAAGGGATCAGGCGTAGCCCTAATTATGAAATCTCCAGGAAACGCCGAAGAAAACCCCCGGGGCCACATCGGGGTAATGGGGTGTGCTGAAGTAATTGTAGATGCCGGTCAGCCCCCGCAAATTGGTTTCCTTGACAAATAGGCGGAAGGTCTTGACTTTTAGGGTGGCATAGGCAGTAACCATCAGATAATTTCCAATGGCTGTTTGGCTCTGGACGTAAAAATTTCTGAGCTCCGGCATGTAGGCATCGGCATAATATTTCGTGAAATAGGAAAACTGAAATCCTGTCTGGAGCTTGCCGTGATGGGTAAAGATCCAGCCTTTAAAATACAGGTCCAGCATCCCGGTAAAGGCCGGCAGGTGAATGCTGTTTCCCATGGTTGTGGCCTGGTAGACCCCACGGAAATTCATGCCAAAGCTCCGGATGGGGATGGTGCCGTCAGCAAAGATTTGCAGTACGGTTCCCGTTTGTTTATTTTGCACCGGAGCAACAGAATCACCCAAATAGGTGTAATTGTTCAGGGTCTGGATGCGGGCGCCAGCGCTGACATTCTTATACAGATACTCTCCCTGAAGGATCAGGAACCTTTCCTTTTTCAGATCCAGGTTCCAGTTAAAACGGTTGGATTGATAATGAGAGAAATACCAGGCGGGCATCCGGTTGATGATCTTTAAACTTAACCGGAGCTTTCCGATATTCCGAGTTTCTGAGCCCAGGTATTGCATCAGCCCACCGGAGAGCTCAAAATCACCATTGTTGTATCCGCCGAAGGTGATCTGTCCATGCGCATCCAGATAGCTCCGTTTGAAAAGCCATAGAGAAATGTTGCCAAAGGGGGTGATCTCATTGAATTTACCAGGGACGGAATCATACGCGAGTTGTTGCTCGATCCGGTCGAAATGCACACCGAAGGACAGCCGGAATACCTGGCTTAGTTTATCTTCGTTGTATCCCAGATTCGACCATTTGATGGTGTTCCTCATGTGGATCTGATAAATGGAGTCGTAGGTTTGCACGGAATCAAAAACAGCAGGAAAAGCCTGGTAAAACAAAGAGTCGGCAGCCTGGTCGGCATAAACCATGTAATTCTTCTGATAGAGAAACGCATAGGATATGTTGCCTGCGTCGATTTTTCTTTTGTCCCGGGCATTGGTGGAATCGGGCGGCAGCAAATTAAAATATTGTTCCACGTAAAATCCCTTGGTCCGGACCCTGTTTTCGGCGGCAGACAACCAAACAGGGATCACCGAGGGATCGCTTTCCTGATGCAGCAGGAAGACACTGTCATACTGCAAACCGCCGCTTTCCTGAAACTTATTCTGATTATACCGGTAATTGGCGATGATGCCGTAGCGGTGATCCTTGGTGTAGTATTGCCCGGTCAGGTAGATATTGTTGTCTTTGGAAAAACTGCGGTCGTAAATACCGGGTGAATTGACGATATAGGCACGCAGTCCCAGGGTAAGATTGGGCGCCACCATCCGGTCAAAAGTCACCCCCAGGTTCTGTTGTCTTTGCGGTCCCATCACATAATGTAATCCGGTGTATGGCTGGATGAGCTTGTAATACTCCACCTCGTGGTTGGAATACAAAATAGATTCCAGGGAAGGGGGAATGAAAATATACCCTGCGGTCAGGTCGGGCGTGAAAACACGATTATAAGCCGGAAGGCCGATGTTATCCAGGGTCCCGTACATTTTATTGCCGTTAACGATCGGGTTGTACTGATGAAAATAGGTAACGGTGGTATCGATGAAATGCAGGCTGTTATACTTCAGGCTATCGATGGTGGCGCGGTAATAATTCACCGCGATGCTGTCTTTTTGGACCTGTGCCGTATCGGTTTTCGGTAGAACCGTTTGTCCCTTAACGGAAAAGGAGATCCAAAACAACAGCACAACCATGCCGTACCTGAAAAACTTATGGAAAGACTGCGCCAAAATTTTCTATGAGTTTATGGTCGCCAAATTTAGAGAATTATCATGAACGGCACCAGTGATCCCGGCAAAAGAAAAAAGAAAAGCCTTCCTGCCTTAATGGAGGTCGAGACCATTCATCATATACAGGGAATGTTCCAGGGTAGGGAGGATCTCATCCAGGTATTCGTTTACGGCCTTTACGCTTCCCGGAAGGGTATAGATCAGGGTTTGCTTCACCGTTCCGGCCACCGCCCGGCTGATAAGCGCATTGGGTTTTTTCATGCCATATTTTACACGGATCAGTTCCATAAATTCCGGTGATCTCTTTGTCGAGCATGGGTTTGATCACGTCGGGGGTGATGTCCCGCGGTCCGATCCCCGTGCCACCGGTGGTGAAGAGGATGTCTGTAT
>JBJKPL010000003.1:0-12923 GCA_046706345.1 Candidatus Sulfidibacterium sp. | reverse complement strand
CGGCTTTTTCGTCTTCCAGCAGGTCCAGGATATCGGCGGCTTCGTCGGCAGGCATGATCTCCAGCAGATCGGCGGCTTTATCGATCGACATGCTTTCGATCAGGTCGACCTGCAGTTTGGGTTCAATTTCTTCCAGCACATCGGCGGCACGTTCTTCATCGAGGCTGTTGAAGACTTCAGAACGGTCGGTACGTCCCAGGTCCTCGATGATGTCGGCCAGGTCGGAGGGGTGCAGGGTTTCGAGTTTGGTGCTGGGTTTTCCAAGTTTGATATTGAAATTGGAGGTGTCCAGGGTGTCGATCTCATCCCACAGAATAAACTTTGAAGGCAGGTTCAGCCGCACGACTTCGGCGGCTTTGCGGAAGGTATTGGCCACGCCGAGCCGGCGCAACAAACCTTCAACGCCCACATCGACAGCCACCGCATAGGTTCCGCTGGGGATGGAAACCAGCCGCACGTCGTTGACGCGTTCCAGCTTCCGGCCGTTCAGATCCACAATTTGTTTGTCGAGGATATGTTCCTTCAGCGGGAGCAGATCGTCGCCCACATCCTCATCGACAAATTGTTTTTTGGTGCAATGGATCTCGACTTTGTGATCGGTTTTACCTATTTCGAAATGCTCGAAATAGTAATACACCGGATGGGACCGGGTACCGCTTTTCAGGGCAATCACATTGGGGCGGTCGGATTCTTCACCCGACACCGGATGGGCCGAGACCAGCAAATCCAGGATCCTGCCCATTTCCTCTCCTTTTCGGTCAATGATTTTATGACCCAGGATTTGGCTTAAATAAAAGGTAATTAAAGTTGTCATGGTTGACTCCTCCAAAATTTAGACTTCAGGAGGCGCCAACAAGAGGCGGGTTCTAGCTCCTGAAATCGTTACTTATTCGATATAAATCAGGTCCTTCGTCCATAAGATGTAGACTCTTTAAAATTTGAATGCAAAGTTAATTTTTATATTGTTCCGGCAGCCCCCGAAACCGCATTAAATTTGAAAAACCCCCTAATTTTTTGGTAAAATTTCTTTTGAAAAAACTTTAACCTTTTTCAAATCAGGGCCTTTGACCGGGGCACAATCGGGCATAGCCGCAAAGTCTTCCGGAAGGAAATTGCGAAGAAAAGGGCCTTAACTCCATAAAACCCTTACCAGATTCCCAGAATAAAACCGGACAGGGAAAACAACACAACATACATTCCGGCATCGATGGCCAGTAACTTCAGGGAACGGCTGGCAAAGAGATAGGTCCCTGCCAACACCGGGAGGATCCAAAGCACCGCGATCAGCAAACCACCCTGGAAGCCGTTCAGGCCGCCATTGCCGGATACCTGGGCGCTCAGCGCCGCAAGGGCCACGAAATGCGCGAGGGCGGTTCCGCCAAAAACCAGCAGGGCATTGACCTCACGGGGTGAGCTGTGGGGGTAGTTCTCTTTCACCCACAACCGGCCGAACAGGAACGGGCGGTGCCACAACATTCCGAGGATAAACGAAAACAGCGTCATCACAACAACCGGAAACCACTGGATGTTGGAAAAGAATACGTTATAATTCATAATCCCTTTTTTAACAAATATAGGAAGGTAAATTCAAAAAAAACTTTCTTTCACAGCAAATATTTCAAAAGATCCCAACGCAGCGACCCCAGGGGTCGCTGCGTTGGGAATGGGGCTTATTGAACGATCATTTTTCGGGTTTGTATCCCTGAAGGGGTCAGGATCCGGACAAAGTAGTAACCTGCCGGCAATTTTGTCAAATCGAGGCGAACCTCATTTTTCCCGGCGGGGGTTCTCTTATCCAGCGGTTGCATCACCAGATTTCCGCAGAGGTTCAAAATGTCCATCCGAACCCTTCCGGCTTTCGGCAGGTAATAGCTGACATTGACGATACTCCTGGCCGGATTCGGATAAACTCTGAATTCCATCTGATCTCCGGTACCAAAAGTATCGATGCCCGTACCACTCACCCGGGTGATGGCATCATAAACTGCCGGTTCCAATTCTAAATTTCCGGCACTGTCGGTGGCTACGGAATAGAATTTATACGTGTTTCCCCCCACGCCGCTGAAGGTGGCGACCGTATCGTGGGTTTCGGGCAGCCACACATAATAATTATCATCATTTTCAGCCACATAAACGGTGTAGGAGAAAATGCCGCTGGCATTGTCTTTTCCGCTCCAATGGACTTGAAAATCCTTACTCATGGTGACCGAGGCCAGGGATTTGACATTGCTTTCCGGCGCCGTATTATCGGTTCGGTTATCCCAACTGTTGGTCGGGATGGAGGCATTCCAGTCAAAAACAATGTGCGCGGCGTTATGCACTTCGGTACTGTCGGAGAGGTTGTCCGCCGGGGCGATGGAATAAAGCACATTTCCTTCGCCTTCGGGGGCCGTTTTGTTGGGCGGCAAGAATCCCGCGTCCACATCTTCTACCAGTTCGAAGGTGTTTGGATCCAGCGTCTGGAATGTCCAGGTTAAAATGCCGGTGTTCTGATCCAAATGATAGAAGACCCGCACCAGAGCCTGCTTTTTCGGTCTCAGATCGATCATCACGGTATCCCCGTCGGTATTTTTATAGAAGTAGGTGGTATCTCCAAAGCCAAAACCAAGGGCTTTGAAGGTGGCGATCTTAAAGACATTCTTGTCGAGGGTATCGGTGATGATCACGCGCTGGGCGGGGGCTGTGGCTGCAGAGTCGTTTTCGTAAGTGATCATGTAATGAAAATCCTGACCCGAATTGACAAACCGCGACAGTCCCCGTCCTGACGGTCCGAATTTGGCGTTGGGATCGTGGGAGGTATAGGCCATGATATCATACAGGGCCTTGGCGGCATCGCCGGCAAAGTTACCGCAAGCCGACATGGCACCAGAAGCATCGGCGCCTCCTGCATACATCGAAGCCATCCCCTTGGCGATGGCATAAGCCTTGCTGATCTGCGCTTCACCCGGGACGCAGGAAAGGGCGGTCATGCCGATGGAATAGGCAATATCTTCAATTTGAATGGATTCGTTATTCTGATATTTATCCACGGCCATCAGGACCGAATTATCAAAGGCCGCTTTGGCACAACTGATCCCCGGTGTCAGATCGGCGGCCATGCTGGCCACGGAATAGACACAACTGAAAAAGTCATAGGCCATCCCGTTGCCGGATTTCAGCGTTTCGAAAAGCGCCTGATAATTGGCATAGATCGGTTTGCTGATGGCCACCCTGATTTCGTGGGATTCCTCCGATGTGATCTTAATCTTCATGGCGTCTTCATAATTCGCAGGAAGATACGGTATAAACATGGTATAGACTTTGCCTTTAAAGGGTTCGCCCAGGAAATAATCCACATTCACATAATTGGAAACGGTGTCCCAGTTGACTTCAAAATTTACCTGTTGATGGGTGATGTTTTTCGGGAAGAGTACCGATTGCTTGTCACCCACGGCCAGATAGAGGACCATGCCATAGGCATCGCGTGTTCCCCGATTTCCGAAGGAAATATAATTGCTGACGGGTTTGCCTACCAGGACACGGTTCGGACCGATCCATTTTGCCCAGACATCCGTATACTGGCCTTCCTGAATCGTCAGGGCTTTGGAAAACTGCTGCGTATTTTCCGCGTCGATCTGTACTTTCAGATCCCAGTATCCGGGCGTAAAGTTGACGCCATTAAAATAGGCGATGATCTTATGGTCTTTGACAGTCAGACTGTCCGGGCTATGCGTGACACTTCCCGACATCAAACTCACCTGTGAACTTTCGGAAAAACCGCTGCCGTAGATCGAAACGGCAAACGGGTCCATGTTGTTGGCGGTTTGAGGACTCCAGGAAGTTACACCCGGTTGCAGATGCAAATCCGGCAGGGTCATAAAAGAAAGATCGGTATTTTTCTTCATCACATTCATGCCTTCAAAGTCTCCGGCCATCACCAGATTTTTCTGGCTGGCGGCAAACGTACTGATGCTGCCGTCCACCAGCGGGACGCTGAAGCAGGTGGTTACGCTATCCAGCATGGGATCATACACCAGAAATCCGGGTTTTGTCGTATAGCTTCCAAATTCCTTCAGGCGGTTGCCGGCAGCCAGAAACAGGTTTCCGATGGCTCTTACTGCATTGACGCCACCGCTGAATTCCTGCTGCATGTTGGCTGCCACCAGCGTATCCGAGGACTCATCCAGGATCAGTAACCCTTTGGCACGGTAAGCACCTGCTGCCAACTTTCCGGACTGATTCATTGCCAGACTGTAGATCCCTGCGGAAGGATAGGCTTTCATCAGCGATCCGTCGCCCGGTTTCACTTTCAGCAGGCCTCCTTTCTGGTCATTTCCGGTAACCTGCAGATTAAAACCGCCGATAAAAACAGCGGTATCCGTTGCCAGCAGGGTCTGAACATTCCAACTGCTCAACTGGGGATCCCAGGTTTCGAGATCACCTCCGGCCGTTTTGAATTTTGCAACATAATTGTGGGATACCGCGTTGGCCTTGGTAAAGCTACCTCCGGCATAAACAAAACCGCCGCAAACAGCCAGGGAGCTGACATTGCCGTTTAAATCCGGAGGAACGAATCCGGCATACACGCTTCCGGAAGCGGGATCCAGCGCGCAAAGATTTCCGGCTGTTTCCGCATTGACCTTACTGATCCCGGTGCCTCCGATAAAAAGGGTGTCCCCCGAGAAGGCCATGGCGTAAACCTTGGGATAATAACCGGTGAGTACCGGATCCCAGTCGTCCACCTTTCCGGTGGTCAGGTTGACGCGGGCCAATGAATAACGGGTCCAGGCCGGCATCAAGCCAAAAGCACCCGAAACAGCCACATCCGAACCAAAAGCAAAAACCTGATAGATCTTGCCGTTTACCGGAGGCGGATTCCACTCTTTGAGTAACCCTGTTTCGGGATCCAGCAAACAAATATTTTGCCGGTCCACTCCCGCCACGGTGGTAAACATATCATAATACGCCCCCGCAACATAAAGCCCTTCGATTCCCAGGGCCAGATTGCCGATGGAAGCGGCCTTGTTCGCATTCAAAATCTGATGATCAAAGCGGGTGAGGCTCAAATCATGCCGGTTCAGTCGGGCCAGGCCGTTCACCACACTGTCGCCGTAACTGGTAAAATCGCCGCCAAGGAAAATGTATCGGTCATTGGAAGCGATGGCATTGACAGCCACATTGGGAAACTGAACATATTCTTTGGTTTTGATATTGATTCCGGCCAGGTTATTCCGGTAATGATCCAGAAAATCGAAGAGCCCCGACACTAAAAAATGATCAGGATTAAAGGCCAAAACATAAACCAAATTATTGGGCTGCGGTTTCCAGGTATTAAGCGTGTAATCCTGTTCTTTTAAACTGACAAGATAAGCACGGCTCTGTCCTGTCGACACTTGTTCGGTATTGACACCCACAACATAGAGATTCCCATTGTAAGCCCTGATCCGGGGATCCACCGAACTGCTCACGGAAGTGAAACTCAAGTCAGCGTTCAGGGGTTTCACCTCGCCGTTTTTCAGGTTCACCATCCCCACATTTTTGGCCGGGGTAACCGTATTCAGATTGAAGGTTCCGGCGACATAGAATTTATTGTTGCTAAATTCAAGACCCGTCACCACGGCATGATCCTGGTAATGGGACGAGATATGAAAACTTGTGTCCACGTTTCCGGTGTTCCTATCAAAACGCGCCAGGGCATAGATCCCTCTTTGGGCATCCGGCAGGCTTTCGGAAGCGATCATAAATTCACCGGCCGCATACAAGGTATCACTGATCATCTTAAGATCACTGATATACAGGTCGCCGCCGGTATATCCTGAATTATAATTGGAAGCGTTCAGTTCGGGATTCCAGGTTTTTAACGCCCCGGAGGAAGGATCCAGGGCGGCCAGCCCGGTCCGGGCATCTGTACCGATATTCCCGAAGTCTCCGCCGATGTAGAAAACGCCGTTATCGAGCAGCAGCGTGCGGACTTCGTTGTCCGGATTGGGGGCAAAATTCACATCCAGCGCCCCCGAAGTAGCATCCAGCTTAAAAAGATAGGCTATCTTATTCCCATTTCCGTCATCAAGGGCCGAGCTGCCTCCCATGTTGGCGGCAACATAAAGATTGTTTCCATCCAGCAGAAGGCAGGTGTTCTTGTTAAAATTTCGTATCTGTGTCTGCGAAAACGCCGAAACAGGAACCAGGTTTTGATCCAGGTGGAACACGCCGTAACCCCCATGGTCCGGATAGTTCCCTGCCGCGTACCAGCCGCCGTTTCCATCCGAAATGGCAGCATAAAAATTGGCTTTCACGCTGGCATTTTCAGGAATATCACTGGTTTCCGTAAGCAAGGCTGTTCCTTTGGCAAGATACCCGTACCCGTCTGAATAACTCGACCAGTACATATCGGGCTGGGCCAGCAACAGGGTGTCACCCATCAGTTGCAGGTCGCTGATCTGGCTCGAGGAGGGAAATTGCACCCGGGCCCCGGTTGCGGCATCTACCGTCACCATGGCATCCTGCTGGATGCCTTCCACGGCTCCGATCCATCCTGATAAAAATACCAGATCCCCACCCAATACGATGTGATCTACTTTGGTGGAATTCACGAGGGCCGGATTCCAGGCGGGATCGATTTTCAGGGACGCGAGGTTGAGCCTGAAAACATTCTTATGTTCCACTTCCTGATCATCGAGGGCGACAAATTCGCCTCCCACATACAGGTAGGTGCCGTCACCCTTCAAGACCGATACTTTTCCGGTGGATTTCCAACGGATGTTCAGGTTGGGATCCACCGTATTATCCGAAAGGATGTGGGCCAGAAGCTTGTGGGTCTGATCATCGACTTTCTGAAAAGTGCCTCCGACAAACCAGCCTCCGCTGGCATCTTCATAAGCACTCAACACGCTTTCCTTGGTCATTAAATCAGTTAAACTTCCAAACAGCGGCTTGTTTTTGTCCGGCTGCGATGCCCCGTTTTTAAAGAAAGCCACGGAGCCTGTTCTTTCGCCGACAAAATTGAAATCGCCGCCGAAATAAAGAAAATCGCCCTGGATGACCGTGGCAGATACAGAACCATCGGTGGCATAATTGAGTGAATCGATGGCTTTTTGAGCTCTCAAAAAATGAGTTGGAAGGAGCAGGGTCATCAAAACTAACAGGCTCAACAATTTCTGTTGAAGGTGATGGACCCTGATTTTTCTGTAGGTGTAAATTTTTTCCATAGTGATGGGTTTGCGGGTTAATATTAATATGATCAGGAGATTCAACTCTTTCCTGCATAAAAATATCGCCGTGTTTTTTGCCCGTTGTTATCATAAGGTACATTTACAGGTCATTTTGTAAAAAATGCGCTGAGGAAGCGATCGGCACCCGCGGGGTGCCGCCAAAAGAATATCATGGAAAAGCGGATGTCTGGGACGATCCTGCCGAATGAAAACGACGGCAAAAAACGGGCCTTCCCCTGCCTGCCGGGTTCTCAGGCGATCTTTCGAATGAGGTGCTGTCGGTAGGAACCGGCCGTCTTGCCCTCGAATTGTTTGAAAGCCCGGTTAAAGGAACTCAGGGATCCAAAACCTGATTTTTCAGCGAAATGGTTCAACGAATACCGGAACTGTTCATCTTCCGCGATCAGCGTCTTGGCATACATCACCCGGTATTGGTTAATAAAGTCGCTGAAGCTCATCTTAAATTCCGTGTTGATCAGATTGGACAGATAGGTCCGGTTGGTATACAGCCGGCTGCTCAGAATGGTAATGCGAAAATTGGGATCCAGGAATAGCTGTTCCTTTTCCATTACATCCAGCAACTTCTTTTTCAGATGCTGCCGGTCTCCGTTTTGTTCCAGCGGAAAGGTTTCGGTTTCATTTTCATCCAGCACCACATCCGAAATGCTGTAGTCCTGCTTGTTGCCCACCAATCCGATGAGGAAGAACAGCACGCTGAACATGGCGGAAGGGAGGATCAGCAGCTGATATTGCCTGAAAAAATTACGTCCGAAAATATTGACCAGGAAACTCGTCAGGGAGGCGATGATCAGGGTGATGATCAATATTTCAACCCAAACCAGTTCCTTTCCGGCAAGATTCGAATAAAAATTGGCCACTCTTTGGTTGTACTTCCTGACCAGTTGCAGGCCCAGGATAAGATAAACCAGTGACTGAACAGCAAAGATCAGCCTTCCGCTCAGGAAAACCAGGGCCATCCCTTTTGTCAGCAAGGCAGCTTCTGTGCCGGGCCGGCGGTAATGGACCACGGCGCTGTTCAGATAAACCTGTCGCTGGGCCGGTGAGGCAAAGGAAGACAATGCAAACAACGACAATCCCAGCAGAATAGCCGGGATCAGGTGAACCAGATAATGGGATTGAAAATGCGTATCCCGCGTCAGAAGACGGATGTAAAGGTAATAGATCGGGAAAACGGAAAGCCCTGCCAGGGTGTACAGCCAGTCTATTTTCAGATACAACCCGATATCGCCTTCAAAAAAGACGGCATGGGAAAAATACACCACAGAAGTCACGATCATAAAGATGCCGAGCCAAAACCGCGGGCGGTTCTTTTTCTCAGAATTCAGCAGAAAAACCAGCCCCCAGAAAAAGGAGACATAAAAAGGGGTCAGTTCCGTGATATTCTTCAGAAAATGCATATGATCAGCAATGGTTGTACAAAGGGCAGATATCTACTCATGAATAATTTATGGTCCACTGAGTTAAAGATAAGAACTTTTTAAATACAACGCCAGGTTTTCATCGTTACCGGCCATCCCAACATGAAAAAAAGATTGGGTGAACCTGGGTGAAAGCATCAGCCCAACACCCAGCGAACGGCGGCTTCCATGGTGCTGAAAGGTTTGGAGTGATACCCATCGTCTCTGGATTCCACCAGCATGGAAATCACCACATTTTTGGGGTTTTCCGTCAAAATGGCAATTTTAAAATCATGAAAAACCTCCAGGTGTTGCTTGTAGTAGTCTGCAATTCCTTTGTAATCGTCGGCCGGAATGTTCATGACGGCATTCCGGTAGTCAACGATAAAGCCTTTGGTATCGGCCGGGATCAGATGGTTTTGAATGATATGGTCCCAGGAGGTGCTGATGTCCTCCAGCGTGATTTTGCCATAATAGTGTTTAAAAAATATGCCCAGCGACTGGCTGAACTGAAAAGTCACTTTTTCATCCATGACACATTGCTAAATAATCCTTTGCCCAAGAGCCTGATTCACCGTTTGGAGAAATGCCTTTCCGGAAAACGGTGCGGCCAGGGTGCCGGTTTTCGGCCACGACCCTTTGCCCTGCCGGCATATTTCAGGATCAGGCTTAAAAAAACCAACACCACACCCGCTGACATGATCGGCAGCCAAAGCTGAACCAGATTGTCCGCGTTTTCCAGATTTATTATCATAAAAATTAATGCAGCAATAGAAAGAAAAACTCCGGCCAGGAGAAAGGTGAAGCCGGCGCGGGAATCGCGCGAGGTAAGATTCGAACGGGATTTTAAGTGCATGAATAAGAAACCTTTCTCCAACATCGCCATAATTTTTTATTATTCAAATATAAGAATTTTACGAATCCCTCCCCATGCCAACATCTTACTGAATTCTAGTTTTTTAAAAAATCAAATCCCGGATCCGACCCCTTCTGAGATTCAGAAAGCCTTTACCACCGGAAATCCTGGATCAATTATTTCTATTTTTACAAAAACAAAATCATGCTTCAGGTTTCCTATAAAAAGCACGTTTTCCACTTCCAACGGCCGGCAGGAACTTCAAGAGGCGTGTTAAATCACCGCACCTCTTATCATTTGGTCGTTTGGGATCCGGAACACCCGGAAGTCAAAGGCATCGGGGAATGCAGCACCATCAAAGGGCTGAGCCCGGATCCGTGGGACAGCTATGAGAAGATCCTCGGTGAGATTGCGGAACGTCCCGACCCCATCGAAGTATGGATTGAAGAGGGATTGAAAGATTTTCCTTCCATCCGCTTCGGGCTGGAAACGGCCCTGGCGGATCTGAAATCCGGCGGGCAGCGGGTCCTTTTTCCTTCGGATTTTACAGCCGGCAGGAACGGGATCCCCATCAACGGCCTGATCTGGATGGGAACGAAAGAATTCATGCAACAGCAGATCCGTGAAAAGATCGAAGCCGGCTTCCGTTGCATCAAATTGAAGATCGGAGCCATCGATTTTGAAACGGAGCTGGAATTGTTGCGTTCCATACGGGAGCAATTTTCCGAAAAAGAACTCGAACTGCGCGTGGATGCCAACGGCGCTTTTTCGCCGGAGGACGCCCTGGAAAAACTGAAACGCCTCAGCGAACTGGGCCTTCATTCCATCGAGCAACCCATCCGGCAGCGGCAGTGGGATGAGATGGCCCGCCTTTGCGAGTCGACGCCCGTTCCCATTGCCCTGGATGAAGATCTGATCGGGCTGAAGACAAGAGCCGGGATCCGGACCATGCTGCATCACATCCGGCCGCAATTCCTGATCCTTAAGCCCAGCCTCCTGGGCGGTTTCAACCTTTCGAGGATCTTCATCGAAGAAGCGGAATTCAACAACACCGGCTGGTGGGTCACCTCCGCGCTGGAAGGCAACATCGGCCTCAACGCCATCGCCCAATGGACGGCGGTACTGAAAAACCCCATGCCCCAGGGCCTGGGTACCGGACAGCTCTTCACCAACAACATCCCGTCCCCGTTGTCTGTGGCCCATGCAAAATTAAATTTCGATCCTGCCGGAAAGTGGGATCTGACCGAGATCTATGGCTAAAGAAAAAGAAATACTCCGACTGAATTTCGGCGCCTTCGATGACGCCTGGCTGCTGAATTATGCCAACCTGCATTTTCAGATGAACGCCTCCCCGACGCCCTGGAAAGATGTGCTGCTGCGTTTTCTCATCGACTGGCTGTCGGAATCGGAAACCATCGAAGCCCAAACCTCCGGTTCTACCGGAACGCCCAAAAAAATCGAGCTGCAGAAAAAATTCATGAAAGTCAGCGCCAAAGCCACGCTGGATTTTCTGGATGTAGAACCGGGATCCACCGCTTACCTGTGCCTGCCCATCTCTTACATTGCCGCGAAAATGATGGTGGTGCGGGCCTTTGTCAACAAGCTGGACCTATACTGCGTAACGCCTTCCCTGAATCCGGTAAGCCCCTGGACGCCGTACCTGGATTTCGTGGCCCTGACGCCGGCACAGCTGGGCAAACTGCTGGAAACCGGAGCCGGCAAAAGTTTCCTGAAAAGTATGAACAAGATCATCCTGGGCGGCGGGCCCGTGCCCCAGGCACTGGAAGATAAGGCCCAGAAGCTGGAAGCCCCCGTCTGGCATACTTACGGCATGACCGAAACCATGAGCCACATCGCCCTGCGAAAAGTAAACGGCAGCGACCGCAGCGAATTTTTCTATCCCATGCCCGGGGTTCACCTCAGCCAAAATACCGATTCCTGCCTTACAATCCAGGCGCCGCATCTCGGGGTCGCCGGCCTGGAGACCAACGACATCGTCGAGCTGCAAAGCGACGGCGGCTTTCGCGTGCTGGGCAGGAAAGATCATGTGATAAACAGCGGCGGGGTGAAACTGTTTCCGGAGCAGATCGAACACAAGCTCAGCAGCCTCCTCACCCAACCTTTTTATGTGGGATCGCTCCCCGATCCCAACCTCGGAGAACGACTGGTGTTGTTCATTGAATCCGCAAAACCCAAAACCATGGAAATAGAAAGACTTCAAACCCGGATCAAAGAAAAACTCACCGGATTTGAAGTCCCCAAAGAAATTCATTTCCTCGAAAAATTCAACCGCACCGCAAGCGGCAAGATTATCCGGGAAAGAAATTGAGTTAAAAACCTCAGGGGCCTCAACATACGGCTGAGGCCCGGTTTTAAATTAATGTCAGAGATAACCTTTTTTCTTCAGTACCAAAGTCAGCATTAACGAAACAAAAATTACCAAATAACTAATAAATGGAATGTAATGGTTCGTAAACACACCCAGATAACTGAGTATTAAAAGGACCAACGCGATTAAAGAGACTCCGATTAAACCATACTTCATAATTAGTGATTTGGTATTCTATCTCATTCCTTATTTATTTCAACACATCCATCTCGATGTGTGAGGGGTGCTCTTTCGAGAAATATACTTTCTGCGTCGCCGTGATAAAATCCTTTTTGGTTGCCGTGTAAATATCGGTAAATGTCTGCGGATTAATATCAAAGAACGGGAAGCAGCTGCTCTGGATCTGGATCATGATCTTATGCCCCTTCTTGAAGGTATGAAATACATCCTGCAACGGGAGTTTGACTTCCGTGACCTTTCCTGGAACAAACGGCTGCGGATGCTCGTAGCTGTTGCGGTATTTACCACGCATGATGTCCAGGCGCACCAGGGCCTGAAATCCACCCATCTTGATGTGCATGGGATTGGGTTCCGGATTGGCGGCGCTGTCGGGATATACATCGATCACCTTCACCACCCAGTCGGCATCGGTGCCGGTGGTGGAAACGAACAGATCCGCCAGCAGCGGACCGGCCAGCGTAACGTTCTTTTGCAAAACCGGCGTCGAGAACACCAGCACATCGGGCCGCGTGGCAGCAAACCGCTGATCGCCGTTCAGCCAGCCGTGATAATACATCCGGCGGGAATCCACCTGCTGGTCGGTATAAGGCACCGGTTTCCAGGGATCGCTGACATATTCGTTGTATCCGGGATGATCGGCATCGGGATGGTTCCACACCAGGGCATGATCGTCGGACAGATAGAGGCTTTCTTTCTGATCGGCTTTGGGCGGCCATTGACTGAACGATTTCCATTGCATCGTGCCCGTGTTGAACATGGTGGCTTCCGACTGATCAAAAGTCCCCTCTCCTTTCAGGTAATATTTAAAGAACGGCAG
Organism: Candidatus Sulfidibacterium sp.; assembly: GCA_046706345.1. Taxonomy (GTDB): domain Bacteria; phylum Bacteroidota; class Bacteroidia; order Bacteroidales; family F082; genus Sulfidibacterium. The sequence goes on along the minus strand of JBJKPL010000003.1, from coordinate 73 downwards.
CTGCATGTTTTCCCGGTAATAATCGCCCGTATTCGATCCGTAGGTCAGCTGGCCGACCTGGAATCCCGGCGTT
>JBJKPL010000002.1:0-6183 GCA_046706345.1 Candidatus Sulfidibacterium sp. | reverse complement strand
TGTCAATCTCATTCCAGAGTTTTTCACGCTCGGCGACGGAATCCTTCAGGATCTCTTGGTAGTTTCCCGAGGTGCTGACCAGCCCCAGGGCCTCCGTCATGGCATATTCTTCTTCCTTGGTGGTGAAAAGGGCCACAATTTTTTCAAGCTCGAGGCTTTCACCGGCTACCAATTCCTGTTCCAGAATGGAATACACCACACCGTCGTCGGTAGTGTGCGCAATTTCGGTTTCGATCTCGCGATCGTTTCTTTTCAGACTGATGCGGGAAGCTTCACAGATCTCGATCTTGGACTGGTTGGTACGGACTTTCAGCCAGGACAGATTTCTTTCTCCGCCCTGATCCACCGGTTGCAGGTGTTTTGAAGCCAGATCCTTGTACCGTTCCACCCCTTCGTTTTGGATGGTGCCGTCCAGGGCGGTACAAATGCTGATGGTGCCGGAGTAGTTGATGGGTGTTATTTTGTAACGCTGTGCAGCCAGATGCGGCTGGTTCATGCTTCCGAAACGATCGGATTCGATCAGGCTGATATTTCCTTCTTCATCCTTGATGGTCATTTCGCGGTGCAGCAATCCGGTTTTAAAATCCACACTGCGCAGGATTGAAAGGATCTCTACTTCGTTGATGTCTACCCAAAGGCCGTCGTCCACTTTGAACCTAACCCGCGACCATTGCGGACAATTGACAAAATCTTCGTTGACGACATCCCGGTTCTGGATCTGGGTAGTGAGTCGGTTATAAACTCCGGCCACATAGGTACCGGGATAATTGACTTTGTTGGCTACCGATTCCTCCATGGCACCGCGGGTGCCGAAATAGCCGTTACCAATGGCCAGCAGGGCTTCTCGTGAGCGTTCTTTTTTTGGATCGTAATCGTGGTATTCCAGTTTCCAGTTGTCTTCTTCCAGGCCCTGGCGGAACCATTCCTCCACATCATTCAGGTCGATTTCTTCCAAATCGGCTACCACCAGGTCTGCGCCGTTTCTTCTGAGTTCGGCGCTGTTGTCCTCGCGGGCAATGCCCAGCACCAGTCCGAAATTTCCGTTCTTCCCGGCGGCAACACCCGACACGGCGTCTTCCACAACGACCGAAAAATGCGGGTTGGCACCCAGATTACTGGCAGCGGTCAGGAAAATATCGGGTGCCGGTTTTCCTTTCAGCCCCATTTCGGCAGAAACAACCCCGTCAACACGGGTTTCCACCAGGTCTTCCAAACCGGCCGCTTTTAAAACGGATTCACAGTTTTTACTGGAAGAAGCGACGCCGACTCGCACCCCGGCCGCCTTCAAAGCCTTCATGAAAGCCACCGTGGAAGGATAGACTTCCACACCTTCCGTTGCCAGCACTTCATTGAAAGCGGCATTCTTTTTATTTCCCAGACCGCAGACGGTTTCTTTTTCCGGACCGTCTTCAGGCGTCCCGAAAGGGAGAACGATATTTCTGGATTCAAGGAAGCTTTTTACTCCATCGTATCTTGGTTTCCCATCGACATAAGCCAGGTAATCCGACTGGGTAAAGGCCTTGAAAGGTTCCTGATCCTTTTTCTCGCGGGTTTTCAAATAATCGTCGAACATCTTTTTCCAGGCGTGACTATGGACTTTCGCGGTCTGAGTAATGACACCGTCCAGATCGAACACCACGGATTCGAAGGGGTATTGGGGCATATCTTTTTTGTTTTTTGTAACATGCAAAGGTGAAAATATTTTCTGTTATTTCCGGAAATTCAACCTTCCGCGGAAGCGAGACCGCCCTTTTGCCGGATGCCTTTCCCAGATTTCCCTATCGCAAACGAGTGAAATCGCCTGGTTTTTTTGTCACAAACTTTAAAAATAGATTTGTTCTACATAGTACTTCGTGTACAAACGCCAATGGTTAACGCCAGATTTTAGGGAATAAAACAGGGGGTTAGTGTAAAAAGTACGCTATAAAATTTGCGTAAAAAACGTCAAATTTCGGTAAGAAATTTCTGAAAGATGAAAAGAGAAAGCGGTTAATAAGTGGTCTTTAAAAAGCGTTCTCAGACAAAAAACAGGGATACACCGATCACACTCAAAATGGCCCCGACGATTTCCGCCAGATTTACCTTTTGTTTGTAGAGTACCACCGAAGGCAGGATGATAAAGACGGGAACCATGGCCATGAGGGTAGCGGCGATGCCTGCATTAACAAGCTGGACGGCCAGCAAAGAAAACGAGACCCCCAGAAATGGTCCGAAAATGGACCCGGTAACAATACCGCGGAGTGCGGGGGGATTTTTTAAGGTCCCGGCAACATTTTTCCATTTCCCAATCACGGTGATGATGAGCGTGAAACCGATCATGGCCACAATCACACGGATCTGGTTGGAGGCGAAGGCATTATAGCTTCCCATGCCGTATTTGCTGAGCACGATGCCTCCGCCTTGTCCCATGGCCCCCAGGACGCCGAAAAGCAGCCCCTTCAAGGGGTATTTCAACTTGATTTTTTCCTGACCATTGGGTTTGTTCCATACGGCGATGGCAATTCCGGTCATCACCAGCACCATGCCTGCCAGGCCTTTCAGCGTCATGGTCTCCCCCAGGAAAACCCAACCAAAGAACGCGGCGGTGGGTGGGGCCAGTGTCATCAGCAGCATGGCCATACGGGAACCGATCATCGGATAGGAAGAAAACAGGAAATAATCGCCCAGGATAAATCCGACAATTCCTGACAACCCCAGCCAGATCCAGTTATGCAGGGTTGAATCCACCGGAAATGCCAATCCTCTCATGAAATAGGAGAGAATACTTAAAAAGACAAACGCAAACCATAATCGGATCAGGTTCACCGGAAAAGCACCCACACGCCGTGTGGCGCCTTCAAAAGCCAGCGCCGATACCGTCCAGAAAATGGCGGTTCCCAATGCGAAAAATTCACCCAGATGTGCCTGTGTCATATCGTGTTTTTGAAGCCAGCAAAATTAGAAATTAATGGATTGGATCGTCGAAAAAGAAACAGGGATCAAAAAGGAAAAAATCCTCAGGCCATGACAGCGATCCGGCCCTTTCCTTTTTCTTGAAACTGCCCTATTTTACTGGCTTCTTTTATCCCGGCCCTGTGCAAAGCGTTCAGATAATTTTCAGCGTCTTTTTCCGGCAGGGCAACCAACAATCCGCCGGAAGTCTGCGCATCACAAAGCAAAAGTTGGTGGGTGCGCGTCAGGTTTCCGAAATCTACGAGGGGTTTTACATACTCAAGGTTGTTGTAAGTGCCACCGGGGATTATGCCGGCGGTGGCCAGAGGCTGCGCTTCTCTGATCCACGGAATTTTGCTGAAGCTTACTTCCGCATCGCATTGTGAGGCGGTGCTCATTTCTTTTAAATGTCCCAGCAGGCCGAACCCGGTAACGTCGGTGCAGGCGTGGACTTCAAAGTTTAACATTAGTTCGGCAGCGGTCTTGTTCAAACTGGCCATCAACGCGGTGACTTCAACTTTCAAATCTTCATCCACCATGCCTCGTTTGATCGCGGTAGATAAAATACCCGTGCCGATGGGTTTTGTGAGGACCAGCACATCTCCGGGCCGGGCTCCTTTATTTTTGATGATCTTATCCGGATGGATGATGCCGCTGACGACCATGCCATACTTGGGTTCCGGATCCTCGATGGTATGGCCTCCGAGAATGGCAATCCCCGCTTCGGCGGCTTTGTCCTGTGCCCCTTTTAAGATCTCTTCCAGCACGGAAAGAGGCAATGCGTCTTCGGGAAACGCGGCGATGTTCAAAGCAAAAGCCGGTTTGGCGCCCATGGCATAAATATCGCTCAGGGCATTGGCGGCGGCAATGGCCCCGAAGTCGTACGGATTATCCACAATGGGGGTGAAGAAATCAAGTGTCTGAACCAGCGCCAGATCGTCCGAAAGGCGATAAACCGTTGCATCATCAGCGGTTTCGGTGCCTACCAGCACATTGGGATCGAAGAAAGGTTTCAGTTTCTTTAACACCGATTCCAGGTGCTGCGGCTGGATTTTACAGGCACAACCCAGGCCGTGGGTGTAATGCGTCAGTTTCACCTCTGTTTTTGGCCGGGAGATCTTTTCCTCAACCCCTTCGCCAGGCATCAGGATCCTGACCGTATGGATGATTACTTCCGCTGCGGCTTTAATTTCTTCGACCGTGGTTCCACGACCCGTTGAAAACCGGAGGGTTCCCATGGCATAATCCAGGGGCACGTGCATGGCTTCCAGCACGGCGGAGATGTCGATGCTTTCGGAATGACAGGCGGCGCCTGCCGAAGCGGCAACATGTTCAAGCCTCGAGACCAGGGTGTTGGCTTCAACTTTGGGAAATGAAATACTCAATGTGTTAGGCAGCCGATTTTCAGGATGCCCATTCAATTTGATCCCGGGAAGGGCTTCTTTCAAAAGTTGATACAACAAATCACGGGTTTCCCGGTAGTGTTCCGCATTTTCTTTCAGGTACGTTCCCGCTATTTCACATGCTTTTCCCAGTCCGACAATTACCAGCACGTTTTCTGTGCCGGCACGCAGGTTTTGCTCGTGATCGGCGCCGTGGATGAGTTTTTCGAGATGCACGCCGTTGCGAATATACAGGGCGCCGATGCCCTTGGGAGCATAAAGTTTGTGACCGGCGATGCTGACCAGATCCACTCCGAGTGTTTCCACGTTCACCGGGATCTTTCCCAGGGACTGGGCTGCATCTGTATGAAGAAAGATCCCACGGGATTTGGCAAGGGCAGATATTTCAGCAATGGGCTGGATGCTGCCAACCTCGTTGTTGGCATGCATTACCGAGATCAGGACGGTGGTGGGCCGGAGGGCCGCTTTCAGTGCGTTGAGGTCGATCACACCATATTCGTCCACAGGAACATAAGTGACTTCAAAGCCGTTTTTTTCAAGGTATTTGCAGACCTCTACCACGGCCGGGTGTTCCACTGCAGAGGTGATGATGTGGTTTCCTTTCTGCCGGTTGGCCAAGGCGATTCCCTTGATAGCATAATTGTTGGATTCGGTGCCGCCGCTGGTAAATACGACTTCGGAAGGATCGCACTGGATCAGTCCGGCCACCTGGCGGCGGGCATTTTCCACGGCTATTTTTGTTTTCACACCGTAGGCATGAGTGCTGGAAGGGTTTCCAAAATAGGCTTCCAGAAAGGGTTTCATGGCTTCCGCCACCTCGGGCGCGATAGGTGTGGTGGCGTTATAATCAAGATATACGGGATCCATAGGATGCGGTGTTAAATTTTTCTGTGAATGCCAGGACCTTGTTTGCCGTGGTGGCCGGATCATCGTCTTCCACGTGAATTTCGAAGACCTTTTCGGGATTGCGGTCTTTTCCGGCATTTTGATAGGCCTTATCGTAATACTGAAGTGTCAGGGCGGCCACTTGCTGTAGGTCTCCTGATTCCAGGGCTTGCAATGCGGTTTTCAGATGCTGGCCCCCCATGCGCTCCCGGATCTTCATCAACTGCTCCGCCAGACTTTCTTTGTCGAAGCCTCCGTATTCTCTCACCAGCCGGCGCTCGCGGGCAGCTTTTGGAACCCGGACTTTGATCATTAGGGCATCCCGCATTTGAAAAAACAACGGGTCGGGGATACCGCAAAACCCCAGGTTCCGGCTTTCGTCTTCTACCCACAGGGGTTTCTCCAGGTCAAATTTCCGCCAGGCATCGGCCAGATCATTTTCAAACTGTTCGTTGGTGGGCTGCGGTTCCTGTCCTAAAGTACCAAAGACGGAACCTTTGTGATGCGCCAGTGCTTCAATATTCAGAAACTGGTGTCCCTGTTTTTCCATTTCTTTCAGAATATCCGTCTTCCCGCTGCCGGTGAAGCCCCCCAGTACCCGCAGGGTCACGGGTCGTGAAAAAGTCTCCCGAATATGGTGCCGGTACGCTTTGTATCCGCCTTCCAGCGTATAGGTCTTCATGCCCCAGGTCTCCAGCAGCCAGGCCATACTTTCGGAACGCATGCCGCCGCGCCAGCAGTGGATGAGAATCTCTTTTTTGGGAGCAATGTTCCGGGCCCGCTTTACGAAATCAGCCAGTTTGGGACCGACAATCTCCAGGCCCAGCAGCACTGCATTTTCTTTTCCGCCGTCTTTATAACGGATGCCGACCCTTGCGCGCTCTTCATCATCGAACAGCGGCAGGCTGACAGCCCCGGGGATGTGCCCCTGAGCATATTCCTTCGGCGACCGCACATCGATCAG
>JBJKPL010000001.1:0-8504 GCA_046706345.1 Candidatus Sulfidibacterium sp. | reverse complement strand
CGCTTTGATAAGCGCCTTTTTTTGTGGATTATTATATGTTACTCCAGTGTAAATGTAACGGGAAGGTTGAAAGATACACGAACCGGTTTCCCACGTTGTTTACCGGGAATCCATTTCGGCATGCTTTTCACAACCCGGACAGCTTCTTCGTCGCATCCGCCACCGATACCACGGAGAACCTTCACATGGTCGATACTTCCGTCGGGCTCAACTACGAAGTTGATAAATACACGTCCCTGAATTCCGCTTTCTTTGGCCAAAGCAGGATATTGGATATGAGTAGCAAGGTATTTCATCAGTGCCGTCATTCCGCCAGGGAACTGGGGCATGTCTTCAACGACTACGAAAATCTGCTGTTGCTGAACGTCTTCGTCTTCTACAGGCGGCGTATACTTTGCAACGGCAGTGTTCATATTGGCGCTCACGTCAATATCGACGTTGTCGTTGACTTTCACATCATTACTAACAATTTTGATCTGGGTCACAGTCTTCGGCGGAGGTGGTGGCGGGGGAAGTTTTTGCTTTTGTTCGGTAATAGGAACTAGTTCTTCGGTGTTATGTTGCACCTGTTGCTGAAGTACCTGAACAGACCGCTTTTGATAACTTTTTGCATTTAAGGAGATATAGACAAGCGCCATGGCAATCACGAGGCCAATCTCAAAGAAAATCGCCTTTTTGCTCTCCAAGTCTCCCTTTGCTGTTTTTCTGGATTCCATCTTAATTTATTTATGTTCAAATTTTCCGCAGCTAAAATAGTTATTTTATCTTTCACTACTTGATGCGTTTCTGATTTTTTTTCTAAAAGCGAAGTAAAAGCCGATCCATCCTAAGAGCGCCCCTACTGCATCCGCGTAGAAATCAAAACGGCTTCCACTTCGGCCTACGAATACATATAGTTGCAATATTTCTGTAATCATTCCATAGACTGAAGTAATCAATACAGAAACTATGCCAAACCAATAACGTTTCCTGCTAAAAAAATATTTTTCCCTGAAACCATACAGGATCAGAAATACCAGCGTGCCAAAAATAAACAGGTGCACCGCCTTATCCGGCTCCAGCCATCCCCAGAAATCCTGAACCCTGGGAATGTAATGGCCCGGTATCCCGGTAAGAATAAGAATAATGAAGGCCCAAATGGCGGCAGGCAGAAATCTTTTTAACATCAAAATATTAAGCTTCAGTAAGTTCCTTGTAGGCGGAAGCATCCAGCAGCGCATCCACTTCCGAAGGATCTGTCATCTTGATCCGGATGATCCAGCCTTCTCCGTAAGGATCTTTGTTGATCAACTCCGGCGTGTCTTCCAGCTTCCCGTTGAGCTCCAAAATGGTTCCTCCCACGGGCAGCAACAAGTCGGATACGGTCTTTACGGCTTCTACGGTTCCGAAAACCTCTTCTTTGTCCAGGGTCTCGTCCACGGTTTCCACCTCTACAAAGACAATGTCTCCCAGCTCTTTCTGGGCAAAATCGGTTACTCCAATCAAGGCTTCATCACCTTCTACTTTGATCCATTCGTGATCATTTGAATACTTTAAATTTTCAGGTATATGCATTTCTTTTTTCTGTTAGTATTTTGGGTTCAAATTTAGGATATTTTTTTATCGGAACCTCAGAACCAGAGATTTTAAATGCCGTCTGTTTCTGATCCGGAAGAAGGAACGCTTTCTGTTTTCCGGTAAGGAATTGCTTACCGCGACTGGTTTTCTGGCGCATAAAACCTATTTTTGCAGAAATTTTTTGGGATGATCTCAGTCAACAATCTTTCGGTAGAATTCAGTGGTACGGCACTGTTTGAGCAGGTCTCTTTTCATGTGAGCGAGAAGGAAAGAATCGGGCTGGCAGGGAAAAACGGCGCCGGGAAGACCACTCTGTTGCGCATCTTATGCGGCGAACAGGAAGCCACTTCGGGAAATGTGGTGATCCCTGAAAATGAAAGGGTCGGATATTTACCCCAGGAAAAGAAAGTCCGGAGTCAGAAGAACGTGCTCGAGGAGGCTTTGTCGGCGTTTTCGAACGTCGAGGATCTGAAACGGCAACACGAAAAAATTCAGGAAGCCATGGCCACCCGTACCGACTATGAAAGCAAATCTTACCTGAAACTTTTTGAAGAGCTGAATATGCTCAACGACCGGCTGGCAATCCTCGATGAAGGCCAGCTGGAAGGCCTGGCGGTAAAAGTGCTCAAAGGGCTCGGTTTCCTCGAAGAAGAGTTAACACGGCAGGTGAATACCTTCAGCCTGGGGTGGCAGATGCGTATCGAACTGGCCAAGCTGCTGCTGCTGCAACCGGGATTGTTGTTGCTGGATGAGCCCACCAACCACCTGGATCTGGATGCCATTCAGTGGCTTGAAAACTATCTGAAAACCTATAAAGGTTCGGTGATCCTGGTGTCTCACGACCGGAGTTTCCTCGACAACCTCACTACCCGGACCATTGAGATCAACAACGGCAGGATCTACGACTATAAGGTGACCTATTCTCATTATCTGGAGCTTCGCGACGAGCGGGTCAATCAGCAAAAGGCGGAATACAACAACCAGCAAAAGCAGATCAGGGAAGTCGAACGGTTTATCGAACGGTTCCGTTCCAAGGCCACGAAAGCCCGGCAGGTCCAGTCGCGGGTGAAGCATCTTGAAAAAATGGAACGGGTAGCCGTCGATGATCTCGATGCCTCCGGCATCCACTTCCGGTTTCCTCCGGCGCCGAGAAGCGGTAAGGTAGTGGCGGAAGGCCTGTCGGTTTCGAAGTCCTATGGTCCAAAAAAGGTGCTGAATGCGGTGGATTTTCAGATCATCAAGGGAGAAAAAGTGGCTTTTGTCGGCCGGAACGGAGAGGGAAAAACCACCCTTTCCAAGATCCTGGCCCAAGACCTGGATCATGAAGGGGAGATCAAATTCGGGCACAACGTTCACATCGGTTACTATGCCCAGGATCAGTGGGAAATGCTCGACCCTTCGAAAACGGTCTTTGAAACCGTGGATGACGTGGCGGTGGGAGATATTCGCAAGCGGCTGACTTCGATCCTTGGTGCTTTCCTGTTTCAGGGTGAAGATATTGACAAAAAGATCAGTGTGTTGTCTGGTGGTGAAAAAGCGCGCCTCTCGCTGGCAAAGTTGTTGCTGAATCCTTCCAACCTGCTGATCCTCGACGAGCCCACCAATCACTTGGATCTGCTCTCGAAAGACATCCTGAAAACTGCGTTGCTGGAATATGACGGGACCCTGATCCTGGTATCTCACGACCGGGATTTCCTGAGCGGTCTCACCGAGCGGTTTTACGAATTCAGGGATCACAAGATCAAGGAATTCAGGGGAACCCTGGAAGAATATCTCGAAAAAAGGAATCTGGAACAACTCCGGGAACTGGAAGTGAAAGATCCTGAAAAGAAGGAACAACGGTCGGCGGTTTCCGGAGCCCAGCAAGACTGGGAGGCCAAAAAGGAAAAAGACCGCAAACTCCGCAAATTGAAAAAGGATCTGGAGCGAATAGAAGCCGAGATTGAAAAACTGGAAACCGAAATGCAGTCGGTAAACGAAAAGCTCGCCCGGCCGGAGGATTTTCTGGAAGAGATCAAAAGCGGCATCCTGTCCAAAGAACACAGCCGGATCCAGTCTTCCATCGAGCGCAATTATGAAACCTGGGAAGAGATCCACCTCCAACTGGAGGCAGAATCCTGATCATTTATTCCGGGAAATTAATTTTTTGGCCAGTTTTTCCAGCACTACCTTACTCTCTGCCGGTCTGTTCACTTTTTCAAGACTGTCCAGCCCTTCACGGATGTAGTTTTCAATGGCTTCATTGGTGACCTTTTCGATGCCGAGGCGATCGAAAATGCTTTTTACTTTCCGGATCTTTTCTTCCGGCTCAACTTGCGGATCATGGTAACACGACCACAACAGATCGCGGGTCTTGTCATCGGCCAGCTCCATGGCCGTAACGAAAAGATAAGTCTTCTTATTTTCGATAATGTCCAGGCCGGTCTTCTTCCCAAAATCCTTTTGTGCACCGTAAAGGTCCAACAAATCGTCCCTCAGCTGGAATGCCATGCCCAGATTTCGTCCGTACTGAGAAAGCAGATCCACATCGGCTTCGGGGGCTTCCGCGATGATGGCGCCAATGCGCATGCTGGCACCGAAAAGCGCAGCCGTTTTATAATTGCTCATCAGCAGGTATTCGTCTTTCGAGACAAGGTCTAGGTTTTCGAAATTAATATCCATTTGCTGCCCTTCGCAGGCTTCCAGGGCGGTGCTGTTAAAGGTCTCCAGAATGGCAGGAAGCAAGTCCTTGTCCGACTGCATCACATAGCGGTAAGCCAGGGCGTACAATGTATCTCCGGCCAAAATGGCCAGTTTCTGGTTCCATCGGGTGTGTACCGTTTCCTGTCCGTGCCTTAACGGGGCCTCATCCATGATGTCATCATGCACCAGGGTGAAGTTGTGCAGCAGTTCGATGGCCAGGGCCTGAGGGATGGATTGATAGATGTCGCCGCCAAACAAATCGCACGCCATCAGCGTGAAAATGGGGCGAAGTCTTTTCCCTGACTGGGAAAGGGTATAAGCGATGGGTTCGTATAATTCTTTGGGGCTTTTGGTGAAATTCTGTTTTCCCAGTTCTTCTGAAAATATCTGGTATAACTGCTCGAAAGAATACATTGTTTGCAGATAAGATTAATGAATTAAATCCAGGAGATATTCTCCGTAACCGCTTTTCAGCAAAGGTTGGGCAATTTCCCGAAGCTGTTCGGCATTGATAAAACCTTTCTTGTAGGCGATCTCTTCAATACAGCCGATCTTCAGGTTTTGCCGTTCCTGAATCACTTCCACAAAGGAGGAGGCTTCGATCAGGGAGGCAAAAGTACCGGTATCCAGCCAGGCCGTACCGCGGCTCAGCATCCCGACTTTCAATTTTCCCTGCTCCAGATAATATTTGTTCACATCGGTGATCTCGTATTCGCCGCGGGCGCTGGGTTTGAGGTTTTTGGCCACTTCCACCACCGAGTTGTCATAAAAATACAGCCCCGGAACAGCAAACTGCGACTTTGGCCTGGCAGGCTTTTCCTCGATGGAAAGGGCCTTCATGTTTTCGTCAAATTCCACGACGCCATACCTTTCGGGATCCTTCACATGGTAAGCAAAAACAATGCCTCCTTCCGGATCGGAACAATTCATCAGCAACTGCTGCAGGCCCGAGCCGTAAAAAATGTTATCCCCTAATACCAGGGCCACTTTATCCTTTCCGATAAACTGCTCTCCAATGACAAAAGCCTGGGCCAGTCCATTGGGAACTTCCTGAACGGCATATTCAAAACGGCAACCGATGCGGGAACCGTCACCCAGCAGTAACTTAAAATTCGGTGTATCGTGAGGGGTGGAAATAATCAGCACGTCTTTGATCCCTGCCATCAGCAGGATTGACAAAGGATAGTAGATCATGGGCTTGTCGTAAATCGGCATCAGCTGCTTGCTCACTGCCAGGGTGAGGGGATGGAGTCTCGTGCCCGAACCGCCCGCTAAAATAATACCTTTCATAATGTCTTATTTTGGGTTTTCAATTTACGAATGATCTTGTATCTTTTCCAATTCTTCTTTTACCACCTTATCAAGCTGTGGATTAGCTTCTTCGTTGAAAATTTTGCTTTTGGAAGTTTTAAATGAAGGCGTGAGTAGCCATTTGTCAAGCGTGATGAGCAGCGAAGGAAGTACGATAAGGTTGGTGAACAACGCGATGAGCAGGGTGAAAGATACCAGGTACCCCAGGGCCTGTGTTCCACCAAAAGAGGAAAGCGTAAAGACAAAAAATCCGAAGAAGAGCACGATGGCCGAGAAGATCATGCTGTGCCCGGTTTCTGCCAATGCCGCAAAGACCGACTCCCGGATGTTCCAGTTACTGGTCTTTAAATGCAGCCGGTAACGCGACAGGAAATGAATGGTGTTGTCTACGCTGATCCCCAGTGCAATACTGAAGATGATGATGGTGGAAGGTTTGATGGATATCCCGAAAAATCCCATCATGCCCGCCGTAAGGATCAACGGGATCATATTCGGGATTAACGAGACGATGATCATCTTTCCTGAATAGAAAATGACCGACATCAGCAGTGTGATGACAAAGATGGCCAGCAACAAACTCATGAAAAGGTTCTTGACGAGGTAGTTGGTGCTTTTTAAGTAGACCACACTGGTCCCGGTCAGGTGAACGCTGTATTTGTCCGGCGGAAAGATCTGATTGATCTTGGGCCGGATTGTCCGGATGATACTGTCAATTTCGTTGGTTCCCACATTGGCCATCTGAATGGAAACGCGCGTCACGCGGTACGTGGAATCCACAAAGGTGTTGAGAATGCTTTTTTTCTTGCTGTGGATGCTGGGGATGTAAGTCATGATGAAGTTCTTCTCCTGGCTGTTGGGCAGAGAATACATCTTCGGATTCCCGTTATAAAACGCCTGTTTTGCCGACTTTACGATCTCCACCACCGAAACAGGAGGCGCGAACTGGGGATACAGCGCTAACGTGTCTTGTAGCTGATTGATCTTTTTCAGATTGTACAAACTCAGGATGCCTCCTTTTCTTCTTGTGTCAATGGAGATCTCCAGGGGCATGACGCCTTTGAAATTCTGTTCAAAGAAATTCAGATCCTTGCGGAGTTTGTTGCTTTTGGAAATGTCGTCCACAATGGAGCCGGTGGTCCGGAGTTTGGTGGTGCCATAGAAGCCTGCAAAAAGCAGCAGGATTGTAGCGGCATAAACCCAACCGCGATAGTTGGTCACAATGTATCTTACCCTTGTGATGAAGCGTGAGATCAGGCTGCTGTCGTTTTCCAGATGCCGCAGATGTTTGGGCTTGGGAACCGGAAAATAGCTGAACAGGATCGGCAACAACAGCATCGAAAGCACATAGATCACCAAAATGTTGATGGTGGCAATAATCCCGAATTCTACCAGGACCGTATTGGAAGTGATGATAAATGACGCGAAACCCGCAGCCGTGGTGGCATTGGTCAACAGGTTGGCTTTGCCGATGCGGGTGATCATCCGGGCCAGTGCCCGGGTTTTGTTGCCGTGGATGCGGATTTCATCCAGGTACTTGTTGAGCAGGAAGATGGAATTCTCCACCCCGATCACAATGAGCAGCGGCGGAAGAACTCCTGTCAGGATGGTGAATTTGTATCCCATCAGGGTGATGCTTCCCAGCGTCCAGATCACGGCCACGATGACCACGACCATGGCAAAAAATACCGCCCGCAGGGACCGGAACAACAAAAACAACAAAATAAAAGTGATCGCTGCGGATAGGAAAATAAAAAAGAAGGATTCCTTCAGGATGAGCTGGCTCTGGATGGTCCGGATGTAAGGCAGCCCGGAATACCGCATGGTCAGATGGTATTTCTGCCCGTACTGGTTCACCGTCTGGGTGATTTTCTTTATCAGGGGGATCCTGGCTTTGGAATTGAGGATCTTGTTGTCCACCGTGATCATCATCAGATGCACGTGGTTCTTTCGGTTGTATAAACGCCCTTTATACAACGGCAGGTTGTACAACACATTTTTTATTGAGTCGACCTGTTTCTGAGTCGTGGGTCGGTTGGGGACGATGTTGACGAAATCGAATTTGTGTTCTTTTTCATTTTTTACCAGCGAAAACAAACGGGCCGAAGAAACCACCTGAGTCACCCCTTTGATCTTCATCAACTTATGGGTGATGTCGTACCAGTCGTCGAAATGCTGCAGGTTGAACAGATCGGGGTCTTTTACCGCAACAAAGCTGACGCTGCCATCGCCGCTCTGGCCGAATTCTTTCTGGAATTTGTTGTATTCGATGCTTGTGGGATCGCTCGACGGGAGCATCTTGGCAAGCTCATAAGACAGTTTTACCTTCGACCCTTCAAAACCCATGAAAACAGTCAGCAACCCAATCACAATCAATATTGCAAGCCTGTTCCTGAGGATAAACTTAACGAGAAATTGCCACATGTACCCCTTAATTCTTGATCAAAAACTCAATTTTCTAAATTCAAAGCTCATTTTCAGCTTACAGCGATCCCAACGGAAAGACAAAAACGAGTGGGCAAAGGTAAGATTTGTTTTAAAGCTTACAAAATATTGCTAAGATGAATTTTAGCCAAATTGAGCCGATGCCGGAACCTTGAGATTATGGGGGTGGAACTCCGCTGTTTGCGGGCGGCAATCGGAGATACGCCGGCACAGAACGAATAAAATCCTCCGCCATCATTCCGTGGACCGGCTTTTTTCGGAAATTTGCAGCCTGAAGTGACGACCTAAAAGGCGACATCATGGAAACGAAAAAGGTTTTATTTATCGATAGTACGCATCCCTCCCTTCGTGAAGGGCTCGAACGCGCGGGTTTTTCCTGCGATTTTTTTCCGGATTACAAAAGGGAGGATTTTCTGAAGATTCTGGGGCAATACGAAGGGGTGATCATCCGCAGTAAGATCAAGCTGGATGAAGAAATGTTGTCTGCAGCCACCCGGTTGAAATTTATCGGC